>CAZCHR010000146.1:0-6101 GCA_964498665.1 uncultured Tenacibaculum sp.
ATACTACTAATTTAATTAAAGATTTAAATAGTTTAGAAAATGATGTTTTATATGAAGAAGTTGCTGAAAATGCAATTACTTTATTAAGAAATGATTTAAGTACTGTTCCTTTTAAAGATTTAGACACAAAAAAAATTGCATATGTACATTTAGGTTCTGCTAAAGGAACCGCTTTTTATAACCAGTTAAAACTTTACGCTAATGTAAAAAAGGTTACAATTAATACATTATCAGATGTTTCTAAGTTAAATGACTATAGTCATGTAATTGTTGGTTTTCATAAATCAAATGCTAACCCTTGGAAATCATATACATTTTCTAAAAAAGATAAAGTATTATTAAACGCAATATCTAAAGATCATAATACATCGTTAGTTTCTTTTGCTAAGCCATACGCTTTAAATGATTTAGAAGCAATACCTAATTTAACAGCAATAATGCAAGCTTATCAGAATAGTAAAATATTCCAAGAAAAAGCAGCTCAAGCATTATTTGGCGGTATACCTATAAAAGGAAAATTACCGGTTAGTATTACACCTTATTTTAAAGAAGGAGACGGTTTTTTTTTGAGCAGTAATGAACGATTATCTTATGGTATTCCCGAAAGTGTAGGTGTAAATTCTGAAAAATTATCAAAAATTGACTCTATAGTACAATACACTTTAGATCGCAAAATGACTCCGGGATTACAATTAATTGTAGCTCGTAAAGGAAAGGTAATTCATAATAAAGCTTATGGTTATCAAACTTATAAAAAAGAAAAAGCTATTGACCATCATAGTATCTATGATGTAGCTTCTTTAACAAAAATTTTAAGTACGCTGCCAATGCTAATGCAAATGGAAGAGGTTGGTACTTATAAATTAACAGATAAATTTGGAGATTTACTTCCGGAATTAAAAGGAACAAATAAAGAACATGTAACAGTTTTAGACGCATTATCGCACCAAGCACGTTTAAAAGCATGGATACCCTTTTATATAGCAACATTAGATAGTGTTACAGCTAAACCAAATAAAGAATACTACAAAAATGAATATGAAGCTTCTTTTTCTACGCAAGTAGCTAAAGAGTTATATATTCGAAATGACCGTAAAGATTCTATCTATAAAGAAATTATAGAAAGTGATTTAAGAAGACGTAAAGGCTATAAATATAGTGATTTAGCATATTATATGTTACAACGCTATATAGAAGGTTATTATAAAACATCGTTAGATAACTTAACAAGTAATTTTTTATATAAAACATTAGGAGCAAGTAATACAAGTTATTTACCATTAAAGCATTTTGCTTTAGATGAAATAGTGCCAACTGAAGTTGATTTATTATACAGAAATCAAGAAATACGAGGACATGTACATGATCAGGGAGCAGCTATGCTTGGTGGTATTGGTGGTCATGCCGGTTTGTTTAGTAATGCTAATGATATAGCCAAAATAATGCAAATGTATTTAAATGGTGGTAGCTACGGTGGTACTGAATTTTTAAAACCGCAAACAGTAAATAAATTTAATAAATGTTATTTCTGTAAAGACAAAAAAAATAGGAGAGGTGTAGGTTTTGATAAACCACAACTATCTGAATCGGGACCAACTTGTGGTTGTGTGTCAAAGAGTAGTTTTGGGCATAGCGGATTTACAGGAACTTATACCTGGGCAGATCCCGAAGAAGAAATTGTTTATGTGTTTTTAAGTAATAGGACTTATCCGGATTCGGATAACAGACTCTTAATACGTGAAAACATAAGAACAAAAATTCAACAAGTTATTTATGATTCTATAGAAGAATAAATACTTTTATTTTGAAATAATACAGAAAAAATACGACTCTATAAACAATATAAATATGAGTATGAATATTGCAGTAGTATGTTACCCAACATATGGAGGGAGTGGTGTTGTAGCTACCGAATTAGGAATTGCGATGGCCAATAAAGGGCATCAAGTACATTTTATAACTTACAGGCAACCTGTTAGGTTAGATATGTTAGTAGATAATATTCATTTTCATGAAGTTAGTGTTCCTGATTACCCCTTATTTCAATATCAGCCATATGAGTTAGCATTGTCTAGTAAAATGGTTAGTGTAATTAAAGCGAATGATATTCAATTATTACATGTTCATTATGCCATACCACACGCTTATGCAGGGTATATGGCACAACAAATGTTGTTACAAGAAGGAATTAATATTCCTATGGTTACCACACTTCATGGTACAGATATTACCTTAGTAGGTAATCACCCAGATTACAAAACAGCAGTTACTTTTAGTATTAATCAAAGTAATGTGGTTACTTCTGTTTCAGAAAGTTTAAAACAAGATACCTTACGTTTATTTGACATTAAGGAAGATAAAATTAAGGTTGTTCCTAATTTTATTGATTACTCAAAATCAGAATCTAATCCAGCAGAAGAATGTAAACGTCATATGATGGCTACACCAAATGAACGTATACTTACACATATTAGTAATTTTAGACCTGTAAAAAGAATTGATGATGTTATTAAAATTTTTGCAAAAGTAGTTAAAGAAATTCCGGCTAAATTAATAATGGTTGGTAATGGACCTTTACAAGATGATGCTCGTGCATTATGTAAAGAATTAGACATTGAGGATAAGGTTATTTTTATGGGTAATAGTAATGAGATTGATAAAATCTTATGCTTCTCAGATATGTTCTTATTACCATCTGAAAGAGAAAGTTTTGGTTTAGCAGCATTAGAAGCCATGATGCATGGAGTTCCTGTTATATCAAGTAATTCAGGAGGAATACCAGAAGTTAATGAGCAAGGTTATTCAGGTTATTTAAGTAATGTTGGAGATGTTGATGATATGGCCAAAAATGCTATAAGCGTTTTAAAATCAGACAAAGAATTACTTAAGTTTAAAAGGAATGCTAAAGAGCAAGCCTCTAAATTTGATATTGATAAAATAGTACCAATGTATGAGAACATTTACGAAGAACTACTTTTAGGGGTTAAAATGGTTAATTAAATTTTCTTATAGGGTTAATTTGAATAAAGTCTATTGACTTACACTAATAAATCATTATTCAATCAATATATTTGTCCCTATGAATATATTGATTGATAAGTCTACTTGGAACACATTATCTAAAGCAATTGAAGGAGAACTTCAATATGATAATTTATCAAAAATGCTTTATGCAACTGATGCTTCGGTGTATAGAAAATTACCCTCGGCAGTTGTTTTTCCTAAAACTACCAATGATATTCAAAAAATAGTAGAGTTTGCTACTAAAAATAAAATAGGAATAATACCTAGAACAGCCGGAACATCATTAGCTGGGCAATGTGTTGGGGAAGGTTTGGTAATGGATGTTTCTAAACATTTAAACAAAATAATAAGTTTAGATGAAAAGAAGAAAACGGTAACCGTACAACCAGGAGTAATTCGCGATGATTTAAATCGTTTTTTAGAACCTTATGGTTTGTTTTTTGGTCCTAATACATCAACATCAAACCGATGTATGATTGGTGGTATGGTTGGTAACAACAGTAGCGGAACTACTAGTATTCAATATGGTGTTACGCGCGATAAAGTAATTGAACTTCAAACAGTTTTATCAGACGGTTCAATAGTTAATTTTTCAAACGCTTCCGCAGAAGAAATAAAAGAAAAATCGAATTCTTTAGAAGCTGAGATATATTCTAAGATAATAAACGTTTTAAGCGCTACAGAGAATCAAAATAATATAAAAAAAAACTATCCTAAGCCCGAAATACACCGAAGAAATACTGGTTACGCTTTAGATGTTTTATTAGATAATTCTTACTTAAAAGAAGAAAGCAAATCTTCCGAAATAAATTTATGTGATATTTTATGTGGTAGTGAAGGTACTTTAGCCATAACCACACAAATTACGTTGCAATTAGATAATTTACCACCTAAAAAAGCAGCAATGGTTGCGGCTCATTTTGAAAGTATTGAAAATTGTATGCAATCCGTTTCGTTATTAATGAAGCACCAATTGTATACTTGCGAAATGATGGATAAAACCATTTTAGATTGCACAAAAAATAATATTGAGCAACTTAAAAATCGATTTTTTGTAGAAGATGATCCTAAGGCTATTTTAATGCTGGAGCTTCGTTCAGATTCAGAAGAAGATTTAAAACAAGAAGTTTATGATGTTAAGAAAACACTCTTGAAATCGAAACTAAGTTATGCCTCTCCAGTATTGTATAATGAAGATATTAACAAAGCTTTAGAGTTACGTAAAGCAGGTTTAGGTTTGTTAGGGAACATGGTTGGTGATCGTAAAGCAGTTGCTTGTATTGAAGACACAGCGGTTACTATTGCTGATTTATCAGACTACATTTTAGAGTTTACAAAACTAATGGAAAGCTTTGGTCAAGAAGCCGTTTATTATGCTCATGCCGGAGCAGGTGAAATTCATTTGCGACCAATATTAAATTTAAAAAAGAGTACCGATGTAAAACTTTTTAAAGAAATTACAGATGCAGTAGCAGTATTAGTTAAAAAATATAACGGATCTATGAGTGGTGAGCACGGAGACGGAATTGTGCGCTCTAGTTATATACCACAAATGATTGGTGAAGCTAATTATAAATTACTTCAAGAAATTAAACAAACATTTGACCCTAAGGGAATTTTTAATCCAGGTAAAATAATAGACCCTTTACCTATGGATAAAAATTTACGTTACGAAATAGACCGAGAAGAACCAAAAATTAAAACAAAATTTGATTTCTCAGATTCGGAAGGTATTTTAAAGGTTGCCGAAAAATGTAACGGTAGTGGTGATTGTCGAAAATCAGTAGAAGCAGGAGGGGGAATGTGCCCTAGTTATAGAGCAACTAAAAATGAAAAAGATACCACTAGAGCACGTGCAAATGCTTTACGCGAAGTTTTAACGACAAGTGAACTAAATAATAAATTTGCTAGTGCTGATTTAAAAAAGGTATTCGATTTATGTGTTAGTTGTAAAGCTTGTACAAGAGAATGCCCGTCAAATGTAGATGTAGCATCTTTAAAATCAGAATTTTTATACCAATACAAAAAAGAAAACGGGGCTAGTTTACGCGATAAAGCTTTTGGACATAACAACTCATTAAACGAAATATCTTCAAAAAGACCTAAATTATCTAATTTCTTTTTTAAGAATAAATTGACATCAAGTATATTAAAAAAGAGTCTAGGGATAGCAAAAGAGCGTTCTTTACCGCTAATCAATACAGTTACTTTTGAAAGTTGGTTAATTAATTATTTAGAGAATAATCAAGTTAAAAGACCAATTAAAGAATTGTATTTATTTGCCGATGAATTCACTAATTATTTAGATTTTGAAATAGGTAAAGATACGGTAGAACTCTTAACAGCTTTAAATTATAAAGTTAAGTACATAAAACATAAACCAAGTGGTAGAGCTTTAATATCTAAGGGGTTTTTAGATGAAGCAATGGAGTTTATAAATGAAAATGTATCTATTTTCGAAAAAGTAATAACGGATAAAATTCCATTAATGGGGATAGAACCTTCAGCAATACTAAGCTTTAAAGATGAGAATAAAAGCTTAGCTTCCAACTCAAAATTTGAAAATTTATTAGTTGATAATGTATTTATAATTGACGATTTTATTTCTAATGAAATTAAAATTGGTAATATAAAATCAAGTAATTTTTCTGCGGAAGCAAAAACTATAAAATTACATGTACATTGCCATCAAAAATCGTTAGCAGATACATCAGCTCCTTTTAATTTATTGAATTTTCCAGCAAACTATTCCGTTAGTATTATTAATTCGGGTTGTTGTGGTATGGCTGGTTCTTTTGGGTACGAGAAGGAGCATTATGAGGTTAGTATGCAAATGGGGGAGTTATCTTTATTTCCTAGAATACGAAAAACAGAAGAAAACATTATTATAGCAGCTACAGGTACTAGTTGTAGACATCAAATTAAAGATGGAACAAAAAGAACAGCTAAACACCCAATTAGTATTTTAAGAAAAGCTTTATTATAATTATTATGTTTAACATATAACAATATTAGTTTAACAATATTTTATGTTTTACTTTGTTTTTTTATCTTTTAATGTTTCAGATATTTGAATC
>CAZCHR010000147.1:0-6071 GCA_964498665.1 uncultured Tenacibaculum sp.
TATAAATAATCTAACCCTGAGTTTTTACTTACACAGATTTTAGGATAGTGTCTATATAATATTTAAAAGCTCCCAATTTCTTAAGAGCTTTTAAATATTATATAATTTCTAAAATATTTTCAGGAGGTCTACCAATAGTAGCTTTGTCTTCATTAATAACTATAGGACGCTCTATTAATTTAGGGTTATCAATCATAGCTTTTATTATTTGGCTATCTGATAGTTCTTTGCCCTTAAATTCCTCTTTCCATATTTTTTCGTTTTTACGAACTAATTGAATTGGAGAGATATTTAATAAGTTAATTATTTCTTTTAATTCTGTTTCAGAAGGTATATTCTCTAAGTATTTAACAATTTCAAACTCTTTTCCTGAGTTTTCTAAAATTTCTACTCCGCAACGAGATTTAGAACATCTGTTATTGTGATATATTTTTATCATTGTTTTGTGTTTTTACAACTAAAAAATTATTTGCTTTTTTGCCCGTTTAACATTAAGTAAGCTTTTAAGAAAGGATTGATATTTCCGTCCATCACTGCATCAACATTTCCTGTTTCATGAGCAGTACGAACATCTTTTACCAATTTATATGGATGCATTACGTAATTACGGATTTGACTTCCCCATTCGTTTTTCATTTTATTAGCTTCAATATCAGCACGAGCAGCCATTCGCTTTTGTAACTCAATTTCATATAATTGAGATTTTAACATTTGCATAGCGGTAGCCCTGTTATCGTGTTGAGAACGAGAATTAGAACATTGAATTTGAATCCCTGTTGGCTTATGATGTAATTGCACCTTAGTTTCTACCTTATTTACATTTTGTCCACCTGCACCACTCGAACGAGCAGTAGTAATTTCAATATCAGCAGGATTTATTTCAATCTCAATAGAATCGTCAGCTACTGGATAAACATAAACAGAAGCAAATGATGTATGTCGTTTTGCATTAGAATCAAAAGGAGAGATACGAACTAATCTATGTACTCCATTTTCTCCTTTTAACCATCCAAAAGCATAATCGCCTTCAACTTCAAAACTAACGGTTTTTATACCAGCAGCATCACCTGCTTGATAGTTTAGTGTTTTAAGTTTAAAACCTTGTTTTTCTGCCCACATGGTGTACATTCGATATAGCATTTCTGCCCAATCACAACTTTCTGTTCCTCCAGCACCTGCAGTAATTTGTATAGTTGCACTTAAGCCATCACCTTCTTCAGAAAGCATGTTTTTAAATTCAATATTTTCTAAATAAGAAATGGTTTTTTCATGCTGTTCAATAACTTCTGATTCTTCTGCTCCGTCTTCTTTATAAAAATCATATAAAATGGTAAGGTCTTCATTTAGAGAAATTACAGTGTGGTAATCTTCCACCCATTTTTTCTTAAAACGAAGAGATTTCATTAAAATTTCGGCTTCTTTTGGGTTATTCCAAAAGTTTGGATCAGCAGTTTTTTCTTCTTCATTATTAATTTCAATCAACTTCTTGTCAATTTCTAAATAACCTTTTAACTTGCCAATTCGTTCAGCAATATTTTTAAGCTGGTCTTGTGTAATCATGTAGCAAAAATACATTTTAAAATCGTAGATAGAAATGGAAATAAACTTAATAAGCGATACAGTAACAAAACCTACTAAAGCAATGTTAGAAGCAATGCTAAATGCAGAAGTTGGAGATGATTTTTTTGGAGCTGATCCAACTGTAAATTTGTTACAAGAAAAAGTAGCAAAAATGTTTGGAATGGAAGCAGCATCATTTTTTCCTTCAGGTACTATGGCAAATCAAGTTGCTATTAAAATTCATACACAACCTGGTGATAGAATGTTTTGTGATAAATGGGCGCATGTATATAATTACGAAGGTGGTGGAGCTGCATTTAATTCTGGAGTTACTTCTCATTTAATTGATGGACATAGAGGTATGTTTACTGCTGAACAATTAGCAAAAGCAGTTTCTGGAAGAGCAGATATACATGTACCGTATAATCGATTAGTTTGTATAGAAAACACAACAAATAAAGGTGGAGGAGCTTGTTGGGATTTTGAAGAACTTAAGAAAATTCTAAAAGTATCTAAAGAAAATAATTTAGCTTTTCATTTAGATGGAGCGAGATTATTTAATGCCTTAGTTGCAAAAAATGAAACTCCACAGCAATACGGAGAGTTATTTGATACAATTTCTATCTGTTTATCTAAAGGATTAGGTGCTCCAGTTGGTTCTATTTTAATTGGAAGTAAAGAAGATATGGCAAAAGCTTTGCGGGTAAGAAAATTGTTTGGTGGAGCTATGAGACAAGCTGGTTTTTTAGCAGCAGCAGCAATTTATGCTTTAGATAATCATGTAGAACGTTTAGCAGATGATCATAAAAAGGCGAAAGAAATAGGTAGCGTTTTAGAAAAATGCTTATATGTGAAAAAAGTTGAACCTATAGAGACTAATATTATTATATTTTATGTGAATGACAATATTGATTCGATGGATTTTATTAAAAAAATGGAGTCGAAAGGAATTTTATTAATCTCAATGGGAGAAGGTAAAATACGCATTGTAACTCACCTAGATTTTACAGATGAGATGCAGACAGTTTTATTAAAAGAACTTAAACATTTTATTTAAAAATAGAATCGTATAATAGGTGAAATTGGTGAAGTGAAAATGCTCTTTTCTTTATTATAGAGTAAATCGTAGCGAACACCTAAAGAAAAGTTACCAGTTCTATATGCTGCACCAATATATAGGGCTGGATAGTTATATTTATTTATAAAATCATTAAAATTTCTATGCACAAATAAATGTTCATATTCTGCAGATAATTGAATTTCATCTAAAGGATTATATAGCGAAATAATACTTGTGCTAAAAACATTTGATTTAAAATCGTTTTGCTTATTGTATAAATAACCTACACCAGCACCTAAAGAAATAGTTTCGTTAAAATCGTAAATAACACTTGGAGCTATAGAAATAGTGGTATTGTTATTACCAAAACCTAACCCAAATCCACCACCAAAACGAACATTATCCCAAAAATTTGATTCTTGAGCATATAGTGTAGTTGAAAAACATATAATAAAAAATAAAATTATTTTTTTCATAAATTATTAGTTTAGTTAAGTTCTTCTAATTTGGATAATTCTTTATAGTTTTTATTTAGCTTCTTTAAAAGAATTCCATAAAGCAACTGGTAAAATAACCAAAATAAGCCTAAAAAGATTATTAGAAATATTATTTGAGTTACCAACATTATTGTGAAAAAACTTGAATCACTAATGTTGATACTTCCTGTTTTAAAAATTTCTTTTAACTTATTACTATCACTAAAAATAACAACATTAACAATTATTGATAAAATAATAAAAGTTATTAAATTGTAATAGACATAAAGTTTAACAGTTCGTCTAATTTTAAATATTTTTTTGAGCAGTTCTTTTGTTCCGTCCATAATCGAAATTGCTGAATAGTTCTTGTAAAAAATATACAAGAAAGTAATTATAACGACATAATGAATATAATAGGTGATTTTTAGGAATGTTGTTAAATTAAGTTTTTCATAAACTTCCATATAACTACTTTTAGAAGTGAAATAATTTAATATTAACCAGAATGAAAACTCTAATATTCCAATAATAAAAATCCATTTCACGATCGATGACGATTTTGAATGCGCCATCTTATAGATATCTACTTTAGAAACCTTATTGGTCTCTTCAGGTTGATTATCCCAAGCTTTTTTATATTTATCTAAATCCATATACTATGATGGGTTTAATACTTTTTTTAATTTATCTTTTGCTCTGTTCATTTTAACACGAGCATTTACTTGACTAATACCTAAAGTTTCAGAAATTTCTTTATACGCTTTGTTTTCCAAATACAAGAATATAAGTGCTTTATCAATGTCATTTAATTTACGAATAGCATTATACAATGCTTTTAATTGCAATTCTTCTGTCTCATCATAATCTTCTGCTTTTATTTTAAAAGCATAGTCGGTAATATCTTGAGTCTTTACAGTTCTTGTAGATTTTCTGTATAAAGAAATAGCAGTATTTAATGCAACTCTATACATCCAAGTACTAAATTTTGCGTCACCTCTAAACTTACTATAGTTTTTCCATAGTTGAATTGTTATTTCCTGAAACAAATCATTATGTGCATCTTGATTGGTAGTATATATTCTACATACCTTATGTACAATGTTTTGATTGGTTTCGAAATCAGATAAAAATTTATTTTCTAACTCTTTATTCACTAAGTTCAGTTCGATTGATTAGTTATAAGTAGTTCAAAAATACAAATTGTTACAGTTCATCCTAAAAAAAATACAGTTCAGTTATGTTTAGTTTTTAAAACTCTATATCTAAAGCATATTTGTAGTGTTATTAATCAATAAAACAATTAATTATGAGATTTATAGTAAGTATTTTAATTATAGCATTGTCTTTCACAGCAAATAAATTAACTGCTCAAAACAATAAAATAACCGCAACAGTTATAAATGTAACTTCTGATAATGGAAAAGTAAGTTTTGCTTTATATAGTAAAGACACTTTTATGAAAAAACCAATTAAAGGTAAAATAGGAGCAATAAAAAATGGTATAAGCGAAGTGGTTTTTGAAAATATTGTTGCAGGTAACTACTCAGTAATATGTTATCATGATAAAAATAACAATGACAAAATGGATTTTCAACCAAACGGAATGCCTATGGAAGATTATGGTGTTTCTAATAATGTAATTAATCGTTTTGGACCTCCTGTATTTGAAGATACACAGTTTGTAGTTGCAGATAAAGATGTATCTTTAAAAATCAAGTTTTAAAAATTAATATAAATTAAAAATGAATACTAAAGCAGATATTTTTTCACCAAAAGAACTAAAAAAAGGATTTTTTTTAGCTTTAAAAATAACCTTAATTTTTGGATTATTCTTTTACTTGATAGGAGGTGGTGAGTATACAGTTAAAGGTTTTTTTATCTCTATGGGTATTTCTGCTTTGTATTCTTTTGGATTGGGGTTCGGACAAGGAGTATTAAATGATTTTTTAAGTTCTAAATGGAATTGGGTAACTCAAACAAACGAACGAGTTTGGAGTGGAATTATAGGAACAGTATTATACACAGTACCTGCAATATTTTTAATTCATTATGTACTTTTTGTAAAATTACAAGGGCATAGTTTTGAAACGTTCTTTGAGTTTCCAATGTTATGGACTCATATGTTCTGGATTATTTTTTCTTTTGGAGTTTCTTCTTTTTTACATGCAAGAGGTTTTATGTTAGAGTGGAAAAGCGCAACGAAAATAGAAACAACTCAGCATGAAATTGTAGCAAAAACAGAAACCGCAAAATTTGAAACATTAAAAAATCAAATAGATCCACATTTTTTATTTAATAGTTTAAATGTGTTAACCTCTTTAATTGGAGAAAACCCTAATCAAGCAGAAAAGTTTACAACAAAACTCTCTAAAGTATATAGATATGTTTTAGAACAACGTAATAAAGAGTTAATTCCGTTAGAAGAAGAGTTGAAATTTGCAAGAGCTTATATGGATTTATTGCAGATGCGTTTTGAAGATGCTGTAAAATTTAAAATACCAAATAAAGTATCAAATTCAGAATTGAAAATCGTTCCGTTGTCTTTACAACTGTTATTAGAAAACGCAGTAAAACACAACGTTGTTTCATCATCAAAACCTTTAGAAATAGTTCTTTTTGAAGAAGATGGATTTTTAAAAGTACAAAATAATATTAACCCTAAAGAAACATTAGGTAAAAGTACAAAAGTGGGATTAAGAAACATTGCTGATCGTTACGGATTAATAACTAATAGAAACGTTCAGATAACAAATAATAATAAAACATTTACAGTGAGTTTACCACTGTTAACAAAAACAAATACCATGAAAAATAATACAAATAATATAGAAAACAGTAAATATGTAAGAGCTGTTGAAAGAGTAGAAAAGTTAAAAGAATTTTATCAAAATTTAGCATCATATTGTATAGTAATACCTTTTTTAGTGTTTATTAATTTAAAATTTTCATCACAGTTTCATTGGTTTTGGTTT
>CAZCHR010000148.1:0-6020 GCA_964498665.1 uncultured Tenacibaculum sp.
AAAGAAGAAACTTGTATTTCTAAACGCTTTATTTCTCTAATCAATGCTTTTTTATCCATTTGCATCCACGTATAAAATTTTAACATTGATGAAGCCATTAAACTTAATGAAGCAAAAATTCCCCAGCGAATCAATTCATTAGTTTCATCTGTATTAAAAAACTGAATAGCACAATACACAAATACCACAAACCATAGTAATTGAACAATACCTATCACAATATTTATCCAGCTATTTTTACCTTTGAAAATACCAAACATCATTTGCCAAATATTTTGTTCTTCTAATTCATCATAAAATTTTGCTTCTTCTTTTGTTAATGTTTCTTTAATTAACCTGTCTATATCCTCTGTTGAATTCATGTTATTTATTTTTTAAAATTGTTTTTAGTTTCTCTCTTGCGTAAAATAATCTAGATTTAGTAGTGCCAATTGATATATCTAATAATTCACTAATTTCTTTTAACGAATAAGACTCTAAGTAAAATAATTTAACAACCATTTGTTGTTCTACTGATAGTTTCCTAAGAGCTTTTAAAAGTTTATTCTTTAGTTCTAGATTTTCTTCAATTAAGTCTATAGTATTAGTAATTTTATTATCTCTATAATATTTTTTATACTTATCATCTACTTTTTTATTAGCTCTTAAAAAGTCTATTGCTTTTCTATTTATAATACTAATTGACCAGCTTTTAAAAAGCTCAGGAGTTTCAAGGGTTTCTATTTTCTTTAAAATAACCTGCCAACTTTCTTGAGCAATATCTTTAGCTGCATCTGCATCCTTCACATACCAAAAAGCTAGTTTACAAAAATATAAATGCCATTTTTTAACCAAAATGGCAAACATTTTTTGATTACCTTTCTTATAAGCTAAAATCAATTCTTTATCTGTTAATTTTTTACGGTTTTTCATAATCGATTACACTCCATAGACGAAGAAAGAACTAAAAGGTTCAATTTTATTTTTAAAAATAAGAATTTAAGTATGAGTTTAAAGTATTTCAAACCATATCTTTTCATAATTTTGCAATCCAATAAATTATAGTAATACAATGCCACGTAGAGAACGAAATAAGTTTGTTAGAAAAAATCAAGTAATTGAAATTTTAATTGAAGATTACGCCTTTGGCGGAAAAGGAATTGGAAGAATTCGTTCTGAAGAAGGTGTTTTTGTGGTATTTATTCCTAATACTTTACCAGGACAATTGGTAAAAGCGAGAGTTGATAAATCAAAGAAAAAATATGCTGAATGCAAATTAATTGAAGTTTTAAAACATTCTGATGATGAAGTTCAAGTTCCATTTCAAGACATTCCTGGAGCTCCGTATATTCAATTACCTATCGATTTACAACATCAATATAAAAAAGAAAGTACTTTGTCGTTATTCAAACGTATTGGTAAAGTAGAAAATATCGAAGATCTTTTTGATGAATTTGTAACTTCTCCGAACGTATTTCATTACCGAAATAAAATGGAATATGGTTTTTCTGCAATCGGATACGACAGAGTAAATAAAACAGATGCCGACTTCTTTACTCTAGGTTTTAAACGTCGTGGTGTTTGGTGGATGGGAGATAATTTAGATAAAGATTCTGGTTTGTTTGATAAACAACTTGAAGATAATCTTATAAACATTAGAAAATATTGCGAAGAAACCGGTTTAGATCCTTGGCATGGACCTAGAAAAGAAGGTTTTTTTAGATATTTTGTGGTTCGTAAATCATACAAAACTGATGAATTATTATTCAACTTAGTTACAACTTCACCAGATTTACCTAAGTTCGATTTAAACAAGTTCGCTAACTTTTTAGTTGATTTATTCGGCGACAGAGTTGCTGGTTTATTACATACCATAAATGATGAAACTGGAGATAGAACTATTGCAACATCAGGAAGTATTGATTTAGTGTACGGAAAAGATAAAATTGTTGAAGAGCTTCTTGGATTAAATTTTGAGATTAGTATGAAAAGCTTCTTTCAAACCAATCCTAAATCAGCAGAAAAATTATATACAAAAGTTATCGATTATGCGTTAGAAAATAAAGAAGCAGTTGATAATACGGTGGTAATGGATTTATTTTGTGGTACCGGTACTATTGGTCAAATTTTAGCTTCTAAAAGCGAAAATGCAAAAATAGTTGGGGTAGATATTGTTGCTTCTGCCATTGAAGATGCTAAGAAAAATGCGAAACGTAATCATATCGAAGGTTTAGAGTTTTATGCTGCCGATGTTGGTAAATTCTTAAATCAACATCCTCAGTATCAAAATAAAATTAGAACTATTATTTTAGATCCTGCTCGTGCAGGAATTGCTCCTAAAACATTGAAAAAAATCATCCATCTAAACGCAGATAGAATGGTTTATGTATCTTGTAACCCTGCAACACAAGCTCGCGATACTGAAATGTTGCGTGAAGCTGGTTATCAATTAAAAAAGATTAGTTTAGTGGATCAGTTTCCACATACATCACATATCGAAACTGTTGTGTTGTTCGAAAAGTAAAAAAAGAGGTGTACTAAATAGTACACCTCTTTTTTATTACTAATTTATTATTTAATTCTTGCTTGAAACTCTCCTATAACATCGCTATATGATCTTAAAACCCTATCCCACTCTTTATATAACTCATCACTTTTAACACTTGTTAATGGTAAACCAGAAGCTTCACTAATTAATTTAACTTTAAAAATTAAAGGTTCAGTAGATGCTTCTTTAACTATAATTCTCGTTCTAACAGTATTTTGCTTGAATGATTTCAAAAACCATGAAGTTCTTAAATAACCTGTTTCTTTATCTGTCATTTCAATTACATCAATATAAGTAAGTACTATTTGATTTATTAATTTCCATGCGACATCTTTATTTAGTTTCTCACATTTAAGTTCAATATCTACATTTGCAATATCTGTAAGTATAGATGCATCGTAAGAATCATCTCTTTTCATCTCAACATAATATGACTTTGGTGGTTTTGTCATATTTTTTTTATTACAAAATTCAATTCTTTCAGTTAAATAACCAACTTTTTTAACAATTACAATAACACAATCTTTTTTTGGTACAGTTATTATAGTCGTTCCTTTACCTACAAGTTTTCCATTAATATATATATCTGCATCAGATTCAGAAACTCCAAATTCAATTTTTTCTTTCCGTAAAAAGAAACATCTTTATATTCAGAATTTTTATTTACCACAAAATTAGCGAACGTGTTTGTTGTTAAAACAACAACTATTAAAAGTATAATTTTTTTCATTTTGATATTTATTATTATTGAATAACAAATCTATATGAACCCTTCAATGAAAAAAATACCTACTTTTGGGTAATTTTACATAAAACCTATTTTTATTTGAGCAACCTTTTTTAGTTTTGCTATTAATATACTTATTTAATGAAAAAATACATCTTTTTATTAATCATTGTTTTTGCAGGAATTTCATCTTGCGAAAAGGACGATTTCTGTGTGCAAAATCCAGTAACTCCAAATTTGGTTTTACGTTTTTATGATAAAGACAATGTAAATGAGAAAAAAAAGGTTCAGCGCTTATCTATAATTGCACAAGGTAAAACCGATAGTCTTTTTACAAACCAATCTATTGATAGCATAGCTATCCCTTTAAATAGTTTAGCTCAAGAAACTATTTATACATTAAAAATGAATAGTATAGATAACACTATTATAAATAATCAAATAGCTACATTAACTGTAAAGTATAATCCTGAAGACGATTACATCTCAAGGTCTTGTGGTTTTAGAATTATCTACAAAGATGTAAACTTAGAATTTACTGGCTGGATTAACAGCTTATCTACCTCTCAAATTACGAATATTGACAATCAAACTAAGGCGCATGTACAAGTTTTTCATTAGTATTATCTTATTAATTTTTTGTGTAGATGTATATGCTCAAAAATTAGATTCCTCTAAAACAAAAAAAGATACAATAACATATAAAACTGGTTACGGATTACGTTTAGGTATAGATATTAGTAGACCTGCTTTATCAATCGTTGATAAAAGCTTTAGTGGATTAGAGTTAGTTGGTGATTATCGTATTTCTAAAAACTGGTATGCAGCAACAGAATTAGGTTATGAAGAAGAAATTACTTTCGAAGATTTTACCACATCAACATCTAAAGGTACTTTTATACGCTTAGGAGCAAATTATAATGCCTATAGAAATTGGCTAGATATGAATAATGAGATCTACATTGGTATGCGATATGGTTTTGCACTTTTCGATCAAACTTTAAACAATTACAAACCAAATATAGGAAATCAATATTTTCCTTCAAATACAGTTCAAACTCCTGTTACCGAAACAGGATTAACTGCCCATTGGACTGAAATACAATTAGGTATAAAAGTAGAAACCTTAAAAAACCTATTTTTAAGTGCAAGTTTCTCTTATAAAATTATGTTAAGTATTGACGATCAAAAGAACTTTAAAACACTTTATGCTCCTGGATTTAATAGAGTTTTTGAAAGTAATACTGGTTTCGGTTTTAACTACACTATATCTTACCTATTACCTTTTGTTAATAAGTAATTTTCAATCATAGTCTCGTTTTTAATACCTTTACACTCGTTTTTATAAAAGTTATTAACAATGAGTAAAGTTCCAAGCGTAAATTTAGCTGACTTTTTATCTAATGATGAAAGCAGAAAACAAAAATTCATCAATGAAATAGGTAACGCATACGAAACTATTGGTTTTGTTGCTTTAAAAGGCCATTTTTTAGATGATGAATTAGTAAACAATCTATATAAAGAAATTAAGAATTTTTTCGATTTACCAACTGAAGTAAAAGAAAAATATGAAATTCCAGGAATTGGAGGTCAAAGAGGATATGTATCTTTTGGTAAAGAATCTGCCAAAGGAAAAAAAGAAGGAGATTTAAAAGAATTTTGGCATTTTGGACAATATGTTGATGCTGACTCTAAATATGCTAAAGAATATCCTGATAACGTTGAAGTTAAAGAATTAGCTAGATTTAATGAAGTTGGTAAACAAACATACCAAATGTTAGAAAAAACAGCTAGATACGTTTTACGTTCTTTAGCTCTTCACCTTGGTTTAGAAGAAACTTATTTTGATAATTACATCAAAAACGGAAATAGTATTCTACGTCCTATCCATTACCCACCTATTGCAACTGAACCAAAAGGAGCCGAAAGAGCTGCTGCCCATGGTGACATTAACTTAATTACTTTATTAATGGGAGCTCAAGGTAAAGGTTTGCAAGTACAAGATCATGATGGTGTTTGGCACGATGCTATTGCAGAACCAGATGAGTTAATGATTAATGTTGGTGATATGCTATCACGCCACAGTAATAATAAATTAAAATCTACAATACATCGAGTAACTAATCCACCAAAAGAAATGTGGGGAACATCTCGTTATTCAATTCCTTTCTTTATGCATCCAGTTTCTGATATGAAATTAGACGTTTTAGATAACTGTATTGATGAAAATAACCCTAAAAAGTTTGAAGACATTACTGCTGGTGAATTTTTAGACGAACGTTTACGTGAATTAGGACTAAAAAAATAATTTAATGGATTTTCAAGATCAATTAAAAAATTTATTTCCAGAACATAAATTCGAGGAAAAACCAGTTAAAACAAAACCTGATATTTGGTTACAAGAAGATCCTATTCTTTGTAAGTACGAAAAAAGAAAAGGAAAACCTGTAACTATTTTAGATGGATATAATGGAGCTACTGAAGATTTTAAAAAATTAGCTAAAGAAATTAAAACCAAACTAAGTGTTGGTGGAAGTTTTAAAGATGATAAAATAATTATCCAAGGTGATTATCGTGATAAAATCATGACAATTTTAAAAGATAAAGGCTTTAATGTAAAACGCGTTGGAGGTTAATATTATTAAGGTGTAAAGGATATATATCCTTTACACCTTTTTTTATAAAAAAAACTTTATCAACTAAAAATCAACAACTTAATAACCTGAGTTCGATTAATAAAAAGAGAGTTGATTAGTTTTAATCGTT
>CAZCHR010000149.1:0-598 GCA_964498665.1 uncultured Tenacibaculum sp.
CAATTATTTACAATATTAAAATGAAAAACGGTACAGTAAAATTTTTCAATGAATCTAAAGGATTTGGATTTATTGTTGATGGTGAATCAAAAGAGGAGTATTTTGTACATATCTCTGGATTAGTTGATGAAATTAGAGAAGGAGATAAAGTTGAATTTGATTTAACTGAAGGTAGAAAAGGAATTAATGCAACAAATGTAAAAGTTCAATAACTTTTCGCCATTTAAAGCTTACAAACCCGCACTTTGCGGGTTTTGTCTTTCATAAGAATAAAATTTTATAAATAATTAATGTAAATAAATAGTTTATAGAAGTTTAGCTTTTGTATTCAGTTTGTTATATTTGAGTATAAAACACCTGGAATGCTATTTAAAAACCCATTGGTACTTTACGCCTTTTTTGCGCTACTTATTCCAATTTTAATTCACTTATTTAAATTACGTAAATTTCAAAAAACAATATTTACTAATGTAGCTTTCCTTGAGAAAATTAAGATGCAAACTCGTAAGAGTTCACAATTAAAAAAATGGTTAGTGTTATTAAGTAGGTTATTGTTGTTTACGGCAATAATACTAGCTTTTGCTGAGCCATACTTACC
>CAZCHR010000149.1:608-5999 GCA_964498665.1 uncultured Tenacibaculum sp.
GTTTATAAAGATGTTCGTTTTTCTGAAATTCAAAATGAACTTTTAGATCTAGATTATTCTTCAGAACAATTAACGGCAAAGCAATTGTCTTTAAAATTTAAACAATTATCTAAAAATAAAGCATCTAAATCATTTATAGCTATATCTGATTTTCAAAAACAAGATAATTCTGATTATACAGTGTTATCTGAGCTTAATACAGCTTTAATAAAAGTATTACCTCAAAAACAAAATAATGTTTCTATAGATAGTCTATGGACCGAAAAAAAGAATAATGAATTACTATTGAACATAAATACATCTAGTAATCAATCTAAAGGAACATTGCCTCTTTCGGTTTACAACGGAGAAAATTTAATAGGTAAAGCAGAGTTAGACTTTACGGAAGTACAAAAACAAAATATTAAAATACCATTACCTAAAAAAACAACTATTAATGGTTACGTACAAATAGCTAACAATGGTTTAACTTATGATGATAAAAGATATTTTAGTGTTAATAAAATAGCGAAAACTAAAATATTAGTAATTGGTAATGCTAATGATGATTTTCTTGAAAAAATATACTCTGAAGAAGAATTTACTTTTTCTAAAACAACTTTAAGTAATTTAAATTACGCGGAACTTAGTGAAGTAAATAATATCATTTTAAATGAAGTAAGTTCAGTACCAAAGCCATTAGAAGATAATTTAAAGGCTTTTGTAGCTGATGGAGGAGTGTTAACAATTATTCCTTCTGCAGAAGCGAAAACAGATTTTATAAAGTTTGTGCAAACAGATTTTAATATTGAGTTAAGCGATTATACAAAGCAACCAAAAAAGCTGACGCATATTAGTTTTGAACATCCTGTTTTTAATGATGTATTTACAAAGCAAATAAATAATTTTCAATACCCTATAATTAATGAAAGCTATCATATAAAAGGAGAACAAAACATTCTTTTGCTAGAAGATAACAAACCATTCTTAACACAAAAAAGCAATGTATTTGTATTTGCTTCTTCTTTAAATAGTCAGGTTACTAATTTTAAACAATCACCAATTATAGTTCCTTGTTTATATAATATTGCTAAGCAAAATTCTAGCATTTCTAAAACAAATTATACTATAGGGATACCAAATAAAATTAATATAGCTAGTACACAACAAAACCAAGAAGATGTATTGCAAGTAAAAGGAGAGGCAGAGCAATTTATTCCGTTACAACAAATTTATAAAGACTATGTGCAAATAAGTACTACAGATTTACCAAAACAAGCAGGTAATTATAGTGTTTATAATAAAAAATCAGTATTAACTAATTTAAGTTTTAACTATTCTACAAAAGAAAGTAAACTAGAATATGCTGAAATTAATGCAGATGTAAAAGAGAAATTAAATAATTCAGTTTCGCAATACTTTTCTAAAGTAAAAGCAGGATTTGAAATTACGGAATTATGGAAATGGTTTCTTATTTTTGCGTTAATCTTTATTGGGATTGAAATCTTACTATTAAAATTTCTGAAATGAACATACTCTTAAAATCTGCTTCTATTGTTGATACCAATTCACCGTTTCATAATAAAAAGTTAGATGTTTTAATTGAAAACGGAGTAATTCAAAAGATTGGTAAAGATATTTCAGCAACTGAAAATATAAAAGTTATTGAATTACCTAACCTACATATTTCTGCTGGTTGGTTTGATTCTAGTGTAAGCTTTGGAGAACCTGGTTTCGAAGAACGCGAGACTATTAATAATGGTTTACAAACAGCTGCTAAAAGTGGATTTACAGGTATTGCATTACACCCAAATACAAATCCGATAATGGATAATTCAGGTGCTATTGCTTATACAAAAAGTAAAAGTCTTCATTTTGCTACTCAATTATTTCCAATAGGAAGTTTAACTATAAAAAGTAAAGGAATTGATTTGGCTGAATTGTATGATATGCATAAACATAATGCATCTAGCTTTAGCGATTTTAAAAAACCAATAGCTAATCCGAACTTGTTAAAATTAGCTTTACAGTACACACAAAGCTTTGATGGTTTAGTGCAATCATACCCTCAAAATAACGACATTGCTGGTAAAGGAATGGTTAATGAAGAGGTTAGTGGTACACAGTTAGGTTTAAAAGGAATTCCGAATTTAGCAGAAGAATTACAAATTTCTAGAGACTTGTTCATATTAGAATATACAGGTGGTAAATTGCATATTCCAACTATATCAACGGCTAAATCGGCTTTATTAATAAAAGAAGCTAAGTCTAAAGGTTTAAATGTAAGTTGTAGTGTTGCGGTACATAACTTATTATTAGATGATAGTGTTTTAGTAGAATTTGACTCTAATTATAAAGTGCAACCACCTTTAAGAACTAAAAACGATATTAAAGTTTTAATAGAATCTGTAATTGATGGCACTATAGACATGATAACAAGTGATCATTGTCCTATGGATATAGAGAACAAACAAGTAGAGTTTGATAATGCTAGTTACGGAACAATAGGTTTAGAAAGTGCTTTTGGTGCATTAATCAAAAAACTTCCGTTAGAAGTTGTTATAGATAAATTAACAGCTGGTCGTGCACGTTTTTCAAACCAAAAAATTAGTATTAAAGAAGGAGAAGAAGCTAATATTAGTCTTTTTAATCCAGATATAGAATACACATTCTCAAAAGAAAACATCTTTTCAACATCAAAAAACGCAGCCTTTTTAGGAGAGAGTCTAAAAGGAAAAGCTTATGGTGTTTATGCTAACAAACAGTTAGTGGTTAATTCTTAAAATATGTCAAAAAATATAGAGCTTACGCAGAATGCCAAAATTAGTGGTATTGTTGCTTACTTTACGTTTATAGGTTTAATTATAGCTTTTTTTATAAACCTAGAAGAAAAACATCCGTTTTCAAATTTCCATATTAGACAATCTTTAGGTATACAAACTTTATTTTATGCTACAGGAGCCTTGCTGGCTAATATACCATCGGTTTATGCAGGCGTAGGTTTTTTAGTTTTCTTTTTAATAATTTGGACTTATGGAGTTTTTACAGCAATTCAAAATCAAACAAAGCCTTTACCTTTTATTGGTAACTTGTTTCAAAGTATCTTTAGTTTTATCAAATAATTTACCCATGAGTCAATCATTATCATTACATCATATAACAAGACCAGCAATTACAACCAAAGAAAAACCAGCAGCATTATTTATGTTTCATGGTTACGGAAGTGATGAAAATGATTTATTTAGTTTTGCAGGCGAATTACCAGAAGAATTATTTATTATTTCGGTAAGAGCCCCGCAACCAATGCAACCTTATGGTAATGCATGGTATACTATTCATTGGGATGGTCCAAACGGTAAATTTAATGATGTACCTGAAGCTATTGAATCTAGAGATGCCATAGCCAATTTTGTTAAAGAAGCTACAGAAGCTTATGGTTTAGATGTTGATAATATAACATTGTTAGGTTTTTCTCAAGGATGTATTTTAAGTCTAGCAACAGCTTTAAGTTACCCTAACTTAGCTAAAAATGTTATAGGTTTAAGTGGTTACATAGATCCTGAAATGTTAATAGCTGGTTATGAACAAGCAGATTTTTCAAATTTAAATGTATTTGTATCTCATGGTACAGTGGATCAGGTAATACCAATTGAATGGGCTAGAAAAACTCCTGCATTTCTTAATAATATTGGCATTTTAACTACTTTAAATGAGTACCCGGTAGGTCATGGAGTAGCCCCAAACAACTTTAAAGACCTAAAAAAATGGTTGATAGAAAGGATTTAACTTTGTGCTAACATTTACCTGTATTTTTTTCCTATAAATTAAAGTTGCCTAAAATAGGTAATTAGTCGATCTGTGAATATAAGTTATCTACTTAGTAAATTATATTTATCCCATTAGAACTACTATTTTATTTACATTGAGGATTAATGTGATATTACGCTTTTTAAATACGGATTTATTGCATATTCTCATTTTATCAATAAAAAATCACTAAAATCATTTATTAGTTTTGCGTCGAGCATTAGAACAAATAGATTTATGGCTAGTCTACTTTGTTTTATAATTACATAACAAATAATTATTTTATGAAAGGTTTTTTTTAACAAAATCGAAAATTATCTTCTTTTTAATAGCGGGTTCTTTAATAAGTTCATTATTAGTTTCTAGTTGTACTCAAGATGGAATAGATGAAGAAATAGTAGCAGCTAATGCTAGTGCTTCTCAAGTAGCTTCAGTACCTCAAACAGGAATAATTTATACTATTGAAAATAGAAACAGTGGTTAAATTATGGAAATTGCTGATGTAATTCTGATGGGGCTAATTTATAACAATCAGGAACAGATGCAACTCCTAGAGAAACGCACCGTATATGTTTGAGATTATTAATACTACGGATGGTTTTATTAGAATAAGAGGAATAGATAGTAGAAAATCTTTAGAAGTTAGAGATGGTAGTAACTCGAATGGAGCTAATGTAGAGCAAAGATCATTTGAAGGCTTAACACATCAAGAATGGGAGTTGATTTCAACAGGAGATAATTATTACAGAATTCGTAGTAGAGATAGTAGAAAAACTATTGGTGTGCAAAGTGCTAGTAGATCAAATATCATCAAGTGATTATTTTTTCAGACATACAGATGGAGGTATGCGTTTTGTAAGTATCGTTGGTGGGGCTACAACTAATAGTAGCTGTAATTCAGGTTTCCCTCGTTGTGAATTAAGAGAAAACCTACGTGCAGGTAATACAGATGTATCTGAAACAGGAGTTAATGCAAATAACTGAGCTTTAGGTTACCAACCTACTAACTCTAATATTGGAGCTAGAAACGGAAAATTAGCAGCAACTTTAAAAATTAACCAAGTAACTACCACAGGAGATGGTTTATACCCAGGTCGTACTATTATTGGTCAAATACATGCTAGTGATGATGAACCAGTTCGTTTATATTATAGAAAATGTCCAGGTGCTGAATTTGGTTCAATTTACTTAGAACATGAAATCAATGGAGGAGATGATGTAACTTTCAACTTAATTGGTAGCGAAAGATGTGACGGAAATGGTCCAAGTGATGGTATCCGATTAGATGAATTATTTTCATATGAAATTATTAATGAGAATGAACTTATAACTGTTAACATTCGTCGTGGAGACTTTGATGCTGATATTATAGCAACTACTACTGTTGATATGGATGATTTAGATAGTGGATATGATGAAAGAGATGAATGGATGTACTTTAAAGCTGGGTTGTATACTCAAAATAGAACAGGAGATGATGATGATAGAGACGTTGCAACATTTTACCGTATAAGTAACTCTCATGACTAATAAGTAAACTTAATAATAAAAAAAATCTGTATGTAAGTATTTATATACAGATTTTTGTTGTTTTAACTATAGATG
>CAZCHR010000150.1:0-5962 GCA_964498665.1 uncultured Tenacibaculum sp.
CTATGGGTCTAATCTGAAAATCAAAGCCTCCGTTTTTAACGGAGGTTTTTTACTGTTAGAGTAATTATTTAAAAAATCTTGTGCTAATAGTTCTGCATTTCGATATTCATAAGAGTTTTCTGGCTCTTCAAATCCCCAAATAACATTCTTTTTTCCTTTAGATATTTCGTTTAAAATAGCAGGGATAAATCTTGCTTGAATACCATCTCCACGTGAATATAAAGAAATTCCATTTTCAGTTGAAACATTTATTGTTGTAAAAAAATCTATTAATGATTCAGGAACTGTAAATTGCGCATCTACTCCTGTTTTATCCTTAAATTCGTTAAATAAATCTTTTGTAGTGCCTCCAATTCTAGAGTTTATTTCATCAGATGTTTCTTTAAAAGTATTATCTCTATCAAATAATGATTTTTGAAGTTTTGTAAATAGATATTGAAGAAATTTACGGTCTTTAACAGCTGGAATGTATTCAAAGTAAATTGAATTCAAAAATTGAGTTAATTGTCCTTGAACTCCTGCCGCTTGATTTTGTGTTGGTTCTCTTTTATTTTTCTTTTTATAAGCAGCTATTATATTAGTAGTTTGCTTCATAAAACCATTCTTTCCCCATGTTCTTTCTACCCAGAATTTTTCTGGTGTTGTAGATTTATCATATGATATTTCTCTTGTGAAAAATATTTTTACTTTTACAAATAAATCTCTTTGAGAAACATATGGATCTTCTTTTGTTCTAGTAATTCTCTTATTTTCTACTTTTTTCTCACTCCTTGTTCTCTGTAGTATCGATAAATCTTTTCTCAAGTCAAAAGGTTCCTCTATACTAATAATATTATTAAAAAATAGATTTAAAGCTTTTAAGACATTTGATTTACCAACATCATTAGATCCTGAAAAAATATTTAAATCTTTTAACTCAATGATTTTTACGCTTTTTTCACCAAAAGATCTAAAGTATTTAATTTCAATTCTTTCTATTAACTTCATTATTTTTATAATTAAACGTTAAAACTCTTTTATAAAACATACTTTTCAATTTTACACACCAAATTAAGCGTACAAAATCAACTTCTTTTACGGAAAGCCGTAAGAGAATTTTTATCATCGTTATTTATTAGAAAAATAAGGTAGGAAAATAGGGGACTATTTCTTTTTCAATTTTTCGCAGATAAACTTACAGAATAAATAAGAATGTGCAAAGTGTTTTTTATTTAAAAATGTTATTGAGATTTAAACAAAGAGATTACTTCGTCATAAACTTCGTTTAGGTATCTTCAATCAAAATATATTTTAATTTCAATAATCCTCGTAATGACGAATTTTTATTGTTTTATTCTAAATTTTACTTTACTGTGCTGTTTTGTTACAAAAACACATTTTAATATAGTTTTAAGCCTTGTTAAGAACCAAAACAACAATACTGTAGTCTCATTTTTAAAAATCACTAAAAAATAGGTTAAAATAAATTATTTTTATTACTCTAATTTATAATTAAAACTCATTCTATAAGAAAAACTAATATTGTTTTTTTAAGCTTTAATGTTTAACTTTAGTAAAAACTTTTGGTGACTTTTTTAGTTATCATGCTTCTAAAAAGAAAAACGAATTTATTAAAAATTTAAAACATAAAAACATGTCGATATCAGATTTATATTCTAGCGGAAAACACAAACAAGAAATAGGACACTTTGCAAGTGTTGTAAAAATTGCAAAATCGGATGGTATTATCGCTGAAGGAGAACAACAGTTATTAGATAGAGCTGCAAAAAAATTAAATATTAGTAAAACGGAATATGCTGAAATATTAAAAACTCCTGAAAAGTTTCCTGTAAATGCTCCAGTAAGCTACGATGAACGCATTGAACGTTTATACAGATTAACAAAAATGGTTTTTGCCGATGAGCATGTAGATAGAGAACAAGTAACTTTAATGCAACGTACTGCGGTAGCTTTACAGTTTCCGTTAGATAATGTAGAAAAGGTTTGCGACGAAGCAATACACCTTGTTATGAACAATAACGACCTTGATGATTTTACTAGTTCTATAAAAAAAGTAAACGCTATTTAAAACATTTATACTAAATTACCTACAACATAGTTATTATAATAAACCGATTTACATAATGAAAAATAATATTTTATTAATCGTTGTACTTTGTTGTTCGATAAATTTATTTTCACAAAATTTAAACGATACATGGCAAATAGGAGTAGGAGCAGGAATTACTAAATTTAGTAGTAGTGATGCTGCTTATATTGGAGATCAATATCTATTTCAAGTTCCTGTATTAAGTTTAACAATGCCTATTGGTGAACGTTTTTCAATTGATGGAGCTATGACATTAAATACAATTGATGATGTTGGGTTTATTGAAAATTCTGCGAAATATTTTTCTATGGACGGATCGTTACGTTATAATTTCGATGCTGTTTTAGATAAATTTAGCCCATATGTATTTGTTGGTGGTAGTGTTGTTGATTCTGACAGAAAAATGACTCCTACTTTTAATATTGGTGCTGGTGGTATTTATTGGATAAGTGAAACAATAGGTATAAATCCTCAAGTAAATTATAAACATTCTTTAGAAAGTTTTGAAAGTATGCGTTCACATATTCAAGGAACTTTAAGTATTGTATTTAAACTTAATTGGGCTAATTTCTTTGTGGGTGGTAATCATGTAGGTAAAACCTCTTCTGGTGGATTCTGCTTCTAAATAATACTTAATAAAATAAAAAAGCCGCTATTTAGCGGCTTTTTTATTTTTATGATAATTTATCAATTGCATTTTCTATTCGTTGTAAAGTAGTTTCTTTACCAATCATTGTCATAATTTCAAACAAATCTGGTCCTGCAAGCTTACCTACCAAACTTAAACGTAAAGGTTGCATTACTTTACCAAAACCTATTTCTTTTGAAGTTATCCAACCTTTAATTTCGGTCTGAGAATTCTCAATAGAAAAATCTTCAATATTTTTAATTACAGTAATTAATTCTTTCATTAATTCTCCAGTAGTTTCTTTCCATTGCTTCTTCGTTGCTTTTGCATCATATTCTGATGGGTTTACAAAAAAGAAGTTCGATAACTCCCAAAAATCAGCCACAAAAGTTGCACGTTCTTTTACTAGGCTAACTACTTTTTCTGCGAAATCTTCATCTGTAGTTATTCCTTTTTCAGAAAGAATAGGTAAGTATAAATCTGTTAATTCTTTATCAGATTTTTGCTGTAAATATTGTTGATTAAACCACTTCGTTTTATCTGGACTAAACTTAGCTCCAGATTTACTAACACGACTTAAATCGAAAGCTTCAATTAATGCTTCTAAAGAAAAAATTTCTTGTTCTGTTCCTGGGTTCCATCCTAATAAAGCTAACATATTTATAAAAGAATCAGCAAAATAACCATCTTCTTTATATCCACGTGAAACATCACCTGTTTGTTCATTGGTATATTCTAATGGGAATACTGGAAAACCTAATTTATCACCATCTCTTTTACTTAACTTACCCTTACCAACTGGTTTTAAAATTAATGGTAAATGCGCAAATTTTGGCGCATCCCAACCAAAAGCTTTGTATAATAAAACATGTAACGCCATTGATGGTAACCATTCTTCTCCACGAATTACATGACTAATTTCCATTAAATGATCGTCTACAATATTTGCTAAATGATACGTTGGCATTCCGTCTGATTTAAACAAAACTTTATCATCTAAAACATTGGTATCGATCTTAATTGTTCCACGTATTTCATCTTGCATTATCAAGGTTTCGTCTTGTGGAGTTTTAAAACGAATTACATATTTATCGCCAGCTGCTAATTTACTTTTAACTTCTTCTGATGATAATGCTAATGAGCTGTTTAATTTTTCTCTATTGTGCCAGTTATACGTAAATGTTTTTCCGTTTTCTTCGTGATTTTTACGATGCGCATCTAATTCTTCAGCAGTATCAAACGCATAATATGCCCATTCACTTTCAATTAACTGATCTACATATTTTTTATACAAATCTTTACGTTCTGACTGACGATATGGTCCGAATTTTTCATTTTTTCCTGGTCCTTCATCAAAAGGGATATTACACCACTCTAAAGCATCAATGATATATTGTTCTGCATTAGCAACATAACGTGTTTGGTCTGTATCTTCGATACGTAACACAAATGTTCCGTTATATTTTTTAGCGAATAAATAGTTAAATAAAGCAGTTCTTACACCACCAATATGCAAAGGTCCTGTTGGACTTGGAGCAAATCGTACTCTTACGTTCTCAGTCATTTTTATTGATTTCAAAGTGCAAAGATAGTTTTATGTTAAGAAAAAAAGAAAAGAGAGAAAAGATTAAACATAAAAAAGCGGTTTAGTAAACTAAACCGCTTTTAATTATACATTTTAATTTTAAAATTTATAAAATAAACCAAAACTTAATGCTGGAGCTTTGGCAACATTTCTTCCAGCAAATGCGCTTCCTAAACCAATATTAGCACCAAATTTATCGTTGATATCTGCTATAAATTTTAATCCATATGCAGCATAACTTTGATTATTTACATATAAACCTGTTGCTAAATTTTGTATTGGTAATACTACGTCTCCGTTTTTTAAAGATGCTACACCATCTAAGAAACCAGCAATCCATAACCAATTTAAAGTTTTGTATCCTAATTCTCCACCTAATTTATAATTGCTACTATAATTGTTGGTACGAATATCAAAGCCTGTAAATGCTTGTATATACCATTTATCAAAACCTCTTCCTGCTAAAAACATTGGGGTAATTGTCCAAGCATCGTAACCAGATCTTAAACCAGAAGCTGCATCATAATCAGCAGTATTAGCTTCTACATTTAATTGTCCTGATAATAACCACTTTTTCTTGTAAAAATTATGTTTTACTCCTAATTGAATATTACCAATACTGTTTTTAGTATTTGCACCTTTTAACATCTTAAATGGTAAATTAACAAGTAAGGTAGTTTTATCTGAAATACCATATTCTGCATATAATTGAATAGTATTATCAGATATTTTTAATGGTAAGTTTATATCTGGTTTACCAAATAATTTATCGTAGTTTGAAATAGATGTATATGATAATTGTACATAACCTTCGTTTTTATTTTTCGTCCACGGGCTTTGTGCAAAAAAATTGACAGATGTGAATAATAAAATTAAAATAGCTGCTTTTTTCATGTGTTTCATTTTTGGTTAATCTGTATTAAATTTCTATTTTTTTAGACTTAGTTGTAAAAGACAATAAATGCTTACATAAGTTTTTAACAAATAGTAGTATTAAAAATAGTATTTTTATATCTTGATATGAAAGTTTTTAACAAAATAGAGCAAAAATTACAGCTTTTTAGTAAGAAGTATTACACAAATGAGCTGATTAAAGGGAGTATTTTATTTATTTCTATTGGATTCATTTACTTATTCTTTACATTATTTATAGAATATTTTTTATGGCTCAAACCTACTGCTAGAACATTGTTGTTTTGGTTGTTTGTAATTGTTGAGCTATTCTTGTTTTTTAGGTTTATTTGCTTTCCTTTATTTAAAATTTTTGGTTTAAAAAAAGGGATTTCTTTTGAAGAAGCTTCTAAAATTATAGGAAATCATTTTCCTGAAGTGAATGATAAACTTTTAAACGTACTTCAATTACAACAAAACAACCAACAATCTGATTTATTATTAGCTAGTATTTCTCAAAAATCAGAAGAATTACAAACAGTTTCATTTAATAATGCTGTTGATTTCTCTAAAAATAAAAAGTATTTAAAATACGTATTAATTCCAGTATTTATATGGTTATTTTCATTTCTTACCGGTACATCAACAAAACTTTCGCAGAGTTTTAATCGAGTAGTTAATCATACTACAGCATATACACCACCAGCTCCTTTTTATTTTAATTTAACTACTAAAAATTTAAACGTAATAAAGGGCAATGATATTACTA
>CAZCHR010000151.1:0-5923 GCA_964498665.1 uncultured Tenacibaculum sp.
ATATCAAACGATTAAAACTAATCAACTCTCTTTTTATTAATCGAACTCAGGTTAAGAATATCGGAGTTAATTTTTGATTGATTAAAATAGATTTCCCTTCTTTTGTTTTTAAAAGAAAATCATACGATATAGTATAATCTTTACGTTCTTCTAAAGGTTTTGTTTCATAGAGATCAAAACCAATAGTATTTATTTTTAATAATAATTCTAAATCTTCTTGAGGCACATATTTAAAATAAAATTCATACCCCATTTCTTTTACTTCCTTGGGAGTATGACCACATAAAAACAAAGGATTATCTGATACATAATCAAATCCTTTTTTTTCGTAATCAATAACATAAAGGCTACTGTAAGTGGTTCTTGAAAAAGCTTTTATAGCCTCAATATAATTACTTGTTTGATCTATTACATTTTTTGTTAACTCATTAACAGTATTTTTAGAGTTAAAAAAGGAATTAACGTTAGCCATATAAATTTTTAAGTCTTCTGTCCTTGGTAAATATACTATTAAAAAACTACCCGAAAGAGTAGTGATAAAAATAAAATTTATAGTTAAGAAAGACCTATTAACTTAAAAAAACTACTCTTAAGTGTAATATTTAAAGACTTACTACTCATTAGTTTTGACCAAATAAAACACAAATAATAATTCTTATGATAAAAATAATACTGAAACTAATTGTTAGTATAGTTCAATTCCTAATAACGTATTTATCTTAATAATCTTAAATGATTATTTAAGAATCTAATTTTAAAAATATGACATCTACACAAGTTTTTTCTATAGCCAGTTTAATTACTACACTAATGTGGATTTTGATGATATTCTTACCAAAATGGAAAGTAACTAAGTATTTAATATGCTTTAAGGTTGTTCCATTGATATTATCATTTATGTATTTCTTTTACATATTTCAATCTATTAAAATTAATGGTATGCCAGATTTTGGAAGTCTTGCTTCCGTTATGAAATTATTTACAAAAGAAGATGCAGTTTTAGCTGGTTGGGCACACTATCTCGCTTTCGATCTCATTATTGGTATGTGGATGCTTAACGCTTCAAAAAAACTGAACATTAACCAATTAATAATGGTCCCTTGTCTTTTCCTAACATTTATGTTTGGTCCTGTTGGATTTCTTCTTTTTTTCATCATTAAAATTATTAAACAAAATAAATTACAATGTTCTTAAAACAAATACTTAACACAGTAAAAAAACAGAGTCCGATACTTTTCGGAATTGTCTTAATTCATTTCGTTTTTATTCTAATATCTTTAATAGGTCTCTTTGTTGATGATAGATCTTTAATGGGGGTTAATGTATGGATAAAGCCTTTAAAATTTTCAATATCTGGAGGTATCTATATTTTAACTTTTGGATATTTCACAACCTTATATCCCTTTTCTAAAAGAAAGAAAAACATACTTAACAATATAGTTTCATGGACTTTGCTTATTGAATTTGGTATTATTATATATCAAGCTTCAAGAGGAGTTCAATCACATTATAATAAAGACACAAATTTTGATGCTCTTTTATTTGCTGCAATGGGATTAATGGTTTTAACCAATGTTTTGATTATGTTTTTCTTCATTTTCGAAACAATTAGATTAAAACTAAAAACCACAAAATCAATTCAATTTGCAATTTTATTAGGTTGGATAATTATAGTTTTTGGTAGCTGGATAGGTCAGCAAATGATAAACCAAATGTCTCATAATGTTGGAATAGTAGATGGAGGCGCAGGACTACCTTTAGTTAACTGGAGTACAATTGCTGGGGATTTAAGAGTTGCTCATTTTTTTGGTTTACATGGTTTACAAGTAACACCACTTTTTGCATTATGGCTATCCTATAAATCAAAAATGTCTAATAAATCTCAAATTATAACTGTAGGTTGCTTTGGGTTAATTTATGCTTCATGGATTGGATATACTTTTTACCAAGCTAAACAAGCAATTCCTCTTATCAGTTTATAAAATATACTTTATCAAAAAAAATCAATTATACTATTATGAAAAAATTACTTTTAATACTTAGTTTATTATTTTTCTTTCAATTATCAGCTCAAGAAAAATTAAATACTAAACAATGGCAAGATGATCTTCGTTTTTTTCAAAACACAGTACATAAGGATTATTCTCATCTTTTTGTTAAGACAACTAAATCAATTTTTGATAACGAAGTTGAATCACTTTATAAAAACATTCCGAATTTGACGCAACATGAAATAGTTGTTGGTTTTTCTCGACTTGTATCCTTATTTAAATATGGACATAGCTATGTAAGTTTTAACCAAAAGTCATATAAATTCTCACAATTACCTTTCAATTTATATCAGTTTAAAGATGGAGTTTACATACAAGGAACACATCAAAAGTTCGCTAAAGCAATTGGAGCAAAAGTTATTGCTATAGAAAAAACACCCATTTTAGAAGCTTTAAAAACAATTGAACCAACAGTTGAATCAGAAAACCCTCAATATTTTAAAGCTTACGGAATTAACAATTTAAGGCATCCTGAAATATTACATGCTCAAAAAACAACAAAGACTCTTCAAAATAAAATTACTCTTACTTTAGAAAAAGATGGTAAAATATTTTCACGATCTTTTGAGGTAATGAAAAAAGGAGAGAATATGCCTAAACGTCGTGGTTATGTTAAACAAAATGAAAATTGGCTCGATGCAAGAGAGCAATCTTCTACTCCATTGTATCTAAAAAACCTTGATAAAGTTTATTTCTTCGAATATTTAGCAAATAAAAAAACTGTATATGTAAGACACAGTCGAATTGCTAATAACACTAAAGAAAATACCGAAACTTTTTACAAACGAGTTTTTGATTTTGTTGAAAATAATGACGTTGAGAAATTAATTATTGATGTCCGTTTAAACGGAGGAGGAAATAGTTATTTAAACAAACCTATTATTACTGGTATTATTGAAACTAAAAAAATTAATAAAATGGGTAGTTTATATGTAATTATTGGTAGGCGTACTTACTCTGCTGCTCAAAACCTTGTTAATGAATTACACAACTATACAAACGCTATTTTTGTAGGAGAACCAACTGCTGAAAATGTGAATTTTTGGGGAGATGCACGCCCTGTAACTTTACCTAACAGCAATCTTACTATTCAGTTATCATATGCTTGGTGGCAAGGAAAACCAACTTGGGAATACGCTGAATGGTTAGCTCCTCAAGTTCCAATAGAAATGAGTTTTTCAGAATATGCTTCTAATCAAGATCCAGTTTTAAATGCTGCACTAACATTTTCAGGAAAAGATTTTAAAATAAACCCATTAGAATATATAAGGGAATTATATATGGTTGGAGACTCACAAAAATTGGCTACAGAAGTTATAAAAATGGTAAAAGATTCTCGATATAAATTCATTGATTTTGAAGCTGAACTAAGTAAGTCTGCTCACAGAATGTTTAGTGTTAATCAAAAACAAGCCGCTATACAAATATTCTCATTTATTACTCAACTTTTTCCAAACTCAGCAAATGCTTATAAAAATTTAGGTGAAGCTTATTTAAAAGTTGGGGATACAGAAAAAGCTAAAACTTTACTTAATAAATCAGTTTCTATGGGGTCCAATGTTAAATAAGTAATTCTAATAAAAATATGATCAAGATGAATCGCTCTAAGCTTATAGCGATTCATCATACTTTTTTAACAACTCAGAATAAAAAACATCATTACTATCTGTGAAATAAATAGTTTTGATAACAAATATTAAAAACTAAACTATGAAGTTAAAAACCTTAGCAATAACTGGATTTATTTTTCTAATTATAAATCAAATAATGCTTTTAGGAGGGAATGAGTTTATTCAGAATCAACAACCTATAGATTATGCACATTGGCTATTATTAATTGGTGCATTATTGTGTTTATCACTAAACTATATCTTTTCAGATAATATTTTTAGTAACGCTGCAACAATTTTAACATCATTAGGAATAGTTGCTCTTATTGGGCAAGCAACAATTGATTTTTTATGGTGGAGTTACGGAAACGATTTTGAAGGAATGAATAAGCTAACAAATCAAATAATAGAAAGACCTTCTATTAGAATTCCGTTTATGACTATCGGACTAGCATTATTTTATTTTGGATTAGTAGGTCATGTTTTGAAATTTATAAAAACTCACACCTTTTATGTAATTTTAGTAATTCTTGGTGTTGTTGGAATTGGCTTAGGCGCTTTTGCTTACGATAGCAGAATGCTTATTGTTATAAGTCATGTTTTACTTTCAATTGAAATTATTGTATTAATTTATAAAAGAGAAGATAAAACCTTATTAAATTTTTAATAAATTTCAGAAATTAACTCATCATGATTCTTAACTATTTCAATAATGTTAAATACAAATCATTAAAACAGACTGTTAGTCTGAAGCAATTTAACTTCTCTAATTATTGGATTAAAAACGGTTTCTTTATTATAATATTTTCTATCGTTATTAATCACTTTACTGCACCAGAAAACTTTCCTTTTAATAGAAACTACCAATTTCCTTTAACTCCAATTATTGCTTCTATTATTGATGGTAATGTTGCTATTATTATTGCATATTTTAATTTTAAGTACTTTAAAATCAAATACTTTTCTGAAAAAGTTAATTCTAAAACATTATTATTTTTCTTATTTTCAACTTTAGGATATATTACTATATTTTATATTCCTTTTTATTATGTTTCAAACTTTTTGGTTAATGGGAAAGTAGATTATAATTTTTACTATCTATTAAATGGACTTTTAGTTTCTTTATTAATAGACACTATACTAATTTCTCTTTTATTTTCATCTGATATATACAAACTACATAAACTTAACTCTATTAAAGGGATACTTAAAGTGCAACAAAGTGGAAAAATAACGTTGGTTAAGCATTCTGAAATAGCTTTTATGTATAGTGAAAACAAAATTGTATACATTGTAAAAACAGACGGGGCTTTAATTATGACAGATTTTACTTTAAATGAAATTGAAAGTAAAGTAAATGAACAAAGCTTTTTTAGAACTAACAGGCAAACTATAATTCATCCCCGTTCTATAGAACAAATACAATCTATAGAAAACGGAAAATTATCTGTACTATTAAAACCTGCAATTTCTAACAAAGAAACTTTACATATAAATATTAGCAGATATAAAAAGCAAGCATTTATGAATTGGTTTCAAAATAAAACTTAAAAACACGTAGACTATTCAGTAATTATTTTGATACCATTCGGTAAAAACAAGCTATATATCAGTATTTTTCTTGCTTTATCGTTTTTACTTTGTTTAAAATTTAAAACGAATAAATAATGAAAAAAGCCTTTTTAACTTCAAATTTAACACCTATAATTACTATTGCTATTTGCTGTATTTTATACTTATCAGGAAATTTTCAAATGATTACTGGTGCTATTATAGTTTTAATAGCAAGTGCTATAGAATATAAAAAAGACCTCTTTAAATCTTTAGGATTTCAACGAGATAAATTCAACGTAAAAAATTTATTATTCATAGCTCCCATAGTTGGTACAGCAATTTTTTTGTTTTATAGCTATGTAATACTACCAGGTATTACTTACCTTACTGAAGAACCTATCGATCTTTCTGTATTTGATCCTTATAAAGGAAACTTAACTGCATGCATAAGTTTACTTTGTTACATTTGGGTATCGGCTGCGTTTGGTGAAGAAATAGTATTTAGAGGTTATTTAATGAGACAGGTTACTAAGTTTTTTGGCTCAAGTACTGTAAGTATTGTTTTTAACATTCTTCTTTTAGGAATTCTTTTTGGTTACGTTCATGCATACCAAGGAATAAGCGGACAACTTTTATCTGGTATTACCGGAATGCTTTTAACCTGAGTTCGATTAATATTTAGATAAAATATAGTAGTAAAAAAGACAG
>CAZCHR010000152.1:0-5904 GCA_964498665.1 uncultured Tenacibaculum sp.
TCTTCGGAAACCAAAACAGTAAAGTATTTGCTGTTCAAGCAACAAAAGAATTATCTACTGAAACAATTTCTAAGTTAACTTGGTTATTCGGTAATCAATCGAAAATAAACGCGGCGTCTCTTGACGCCTTTTTTATTGGCTCAAGAGCAGCTATGATTACTCCTTGGAGTACAAATGCAGTAGAAATTACACAAAATATGGGGATTTCTGATATTATCAGAATTGAAGAATTTGAAGCGGTAAGCGGTAATTTTTCTGATTTCGACCCAATGATTTCTCAAAAATTTAATGGTTTACATCAAGATTCTTTTAATATTGATGTTCAACCAGAACCAATTTTAGAAATTGATAACATAGCTTCTTATAATGAACAAGAAGGTTTAGCTTTAAATATTGAAGAGATTGAATATTTAAATAATGTTTCCACAAAAATTGGTCGAAAATTAACTGACTCAGAAGTTTTTGGTTTTTCTCAAGTAAACTCAGAGCATTGTCGTCATAAAATTTTCAATGGAACTTTTGTTATTGATGGAGAAGAAATGCCTACATCATTATTCAAATTAATTAAAGAAACATCGAAACAACATCCTAACGATATTGTTTCTGCTTATAAAGACAATGTTGCTTTTGTAAAAGGGCCTAAGGTAGAACAATTTGCTCCTAAAAGTGCTGATAAACCTGATTTCTACGAAACAAAAGAATATGAATCAGTAATTTCATTAAAAGCAGAAACACATAATTTTCCTACTACAGTAGAGCCTTTTAATGGAGCTGCTACTGGATCTGGAGGAGAAATTAGAGATAGACTTGCTGGAGGAAAAGGTTCTTTACCTTTAGCTGGTACCGCTGTTTACATGACTTCTTATTCTCGTTTAGAAGAAAGTCGCCCTTGGGAACAAGCTATGGAAGAGCGTAAATGGTTATATCAAACCCCGATGGATATTTTAATCAAAGCTTCAAACGGAGCTTCAGATTTTGGTAATAAATTCGGTCAACCTTTAATTTGTGGTTCAGTTTTAACTTTCGAACATGAAGAAGACGCTCGTAAGTTAGGTTTCGATAAAGTAATAATGCAAGCTGGAGGTATTGGATATGGTAAAAATGAGCAAGCTTTAAAAGACACTCCTAAAGAAGGTGATAAAATTGTTATTCTTGGCGGAGAAAACTATCGTATTGGAATGGGTGGAGCCGCTGTTTCGTCTGCAGATACCGGAGAGTTTGAATCTGGAATTGAATTAAACGCAGTACAACGTTCTAATCCTGAAATGCAAAAACGTGCAGCTAATGCTGTTCGTGGTATGGTAGAAAGTGATGAAAACTTTATTGTTTCTATTCACGATCATGGTGCTGGTGGACATTTAAATTGTTTATCTGAATTAGTAGAAGATACTGGAGGAAAGATCGATTTAGATAAATTACCTGTAGGTGACCCTACCCTATCTAATAAAGAAATTATAGGTAACGAGTCTCAAGAACGTATGGGATTAGTTATTGCTGAAAAACATATTGATACTTTAAATAAAATTGCAGATCGTGAGCGCTCACCGATGTATACCGTTGGAGATGTAACTGGAGATCATCGTTTTACTTTTGAATCTAAAACTAATGGTAATAAACCAATGGATTTAGCTTTAGAAGATATGTTTGGAAGTTCTCCAAAAACAATTATGAACGATAAAACTGTAGTTCGTAATTATAATGAGTTAGATTATTCAAAAGAAAATTTTGCCCAATATCTTGAACAAGTATTACAATTAGAAGCTGTAGCTTGTAAAGACTGGTTAACCAATAAGGTAGACCGTTGTGTTGGTGGTAAAGTAGCGAAACAACAATGTGTTGGGTCATTACAAATTCCGCTTAACAATGTTGGTGTAATGGCTTTAGATTATAAAGGAAAAGAAGGAGTTGCTACCTCAATTGGTCACTCTCCTATTTCAGGATTAATTGATCCTGAAGCAGGAAGTAAAAATTCTATTGCTGAAGCTTTAACAAATATTGTTTGGGCTCCTTTAAAAGATGGATTACATAGTGTTTCTTTATCAGCAAATTGGATGTGGCCTTGTAAAAACGAAGGTGAAGATGCAAGATTATATAAAGCTGTTAAAGCAATATCAGATTTTTCAATTGATTTAGGAATCAATGTTCCAACAGGGAAAGATTCTTTATCAATGAAGCAAAAATATTCTAACGAAGAGGTTATTTCTCCTGGTACTGTTGTTATATCAGCTGCCGCTAATTGTAATAACATAGCAAATGTTATAGAGCCTGTTTTAAAACCAAACAAAGGAAATATTTATTACATAAATTTATCTCAAGATAATTTTAAATTAGGAGGAAGTTCATTTGCTCAAATAGTAAATAAAATAGGTAACTCTGCTCCTACTATTACAAATAATAGTTTCTTTAAGTCTTCTTTTAATGTAATTCAAGATTTAATTAAAGAAAATAAAATTGTTGCAGGACATGATGTTGCTTCAGGTGGATTAATTACTACTTTATTAGAGCTATGTTTTGCTGATGTTAATATTGGTGCTAATATCGATTTATCTTCTTTAAATGAAGAAGATACTATAAAAGTATTATTTGCTGAAAACTCAGGAATTGTATTTCAATCTATAGATAATTCTGTTGAAACAGTTTTAAAAGAAAATAATATCGAATTCTTTACTATTGGTTCTGTTACAGAGTCAGATAGAGTAAATATTAAAAATAATGCTGATGTTTTTGCTTTATCTGTTTCTGAGTTAAGAGATACTTGGTATAAAACATCATATTTATTAGATAATAAACAAACAGCAAACGGATTAGCTAAAAACCGTTTTGATAACTATAAGAATCAACCATTAAAGTTCACTTTTCCGGCAAACTTTACAGGGAAATTAGCAGATACAGTTGGTACTATTACTAACAGACCAAAAGCTGCTATTATTCGTGAAAAAGGTTCTAATTCAGAACGTGAAATGGCAAATGCTATGTATTTAGCAGGTTTTGATGTAAAAGATGTGCACATGACCGACTTAATTTCTGGTCGTGAAACCTTAGAAGATATTCAATTTATTGGAGCTGTTGGAGGTTTCTCTAATTCAGATGTTTTAGGTTCTGCTAAAGGATGGGCTGGAGCATTTTTATATAACGAAAAAGCTAATACTGCTCTTAAAAACTTCTTTAAACGTGAAGACACTTTATCAGTAGGTATATGTAACGGAGCACAATTATGGATGGAGTTAGATTTAATTAACCCAGATCATAAAGTTCACGGAAGATTAGTTCATAACGATTCTAAAAAGCACGAAAGTTCATTTACTTCAGTAAAAGTTCAAGAAAATAATTCAGTAATGTTATCTTCTTTAGCTGGAACTGAATTAGGAGTTTGGATTTCTCATGGTGAAGGAAAGTTTAGTTTACCAGAAACTGAAGAAAACTACAATATTGTAGCTAAATATGGTTATGAAGGATACCCTAATAACCCAAATGGCTCTGATTTTAACACAGCAATGATGTGTGATAAAACAGGTCGTCATTTAGTAACAATGCCACATATTGAGCGTTCAACTTTTCAATGGAACTGGGCTAACTACCCACAAGATAGAAACGATCAAGTTTCTCCTTGGTTGGAAGCCTTTGTTAATGCTCGTAACTGGATTGAGAATGTTAAATAAATGCTAAGTGTAACAAATGTTACACTTAAGCATATAAATAAATAGTATTTTAGTAGTATAACTATTCTTAGTATAGAATTGAAGGGCTATATTAAAAATATTAAAGTTAGAAGGACACATTATAATGTGTCCTTTTTACTTTTAAATCAAATACGATCACAAAGTTTGTATTATATTGTAGTTTTTAATATAAAAACTATGAGCATACCAAACGCTACTACAACTTTATTAAAAGATTTAAACTCTCCAAAGGGTAGTTTTATTTCAGGAAATTTAAACGATTTCAAAAAGAAAAATAAACATCGTATTCTTGAAAAATGGGCAAAAGAATATGGTGAATTATACACAATAAAACTTGGCCCAATAAAAGTGTTGGTATCAGTTAATACCGAATTTAATAATACTGTTTTAAAACATAGACCTGATAAATTTAGGAGACTGTCTAAAATTAATGAAGTATTTGTAGAAATGGGATTTCATACTGTTTTTAATGCTGAAGGAGAAAATTGGAAAAAACAACGTAAACCAGTTGCTGAGGCTTTAAATTTAAAAAAGGTAAAAGGCTACTACCCTATTATTAAAGAGAAAACATCTAATTTAATTTCAAAAATTGAGAGTTATGCTAATACAGGTAATTCTGTAGACATAATTAATGATTTTATTGCTTTTACAATTGATGTAACTACTGAAATTGCTTTTGGCTATAAATTAAATACCATACATAATAAACAAGATAGTTTTCAGAATCATTTAGAACTAATTTTCCCAATGATTAATGATCGGATAACCTCACCAATTCCTATCTGGCGTTTTTTTCCAAAAGCAAAAGATCGTGAATTAAAAAAGTCGCTTAAAGCTATTGAAGTTATTATTTTTCAATTTATTAAAAAAGCAAAAGAAAGAATTATTGAAAATTCTGATTTACGTGAAAATCCTTCTAACTTTTTAGAAGCTTTACTGATTGAAAGTGAGAAAGAAGATACTGTTTTTGATGAAAAAACATTATATGGTAACGTTATTGCAATGCTTTTGGCTGGAGAAGATACTACTTCAAATACTTTGTCTTGGACACTTTATTACTTAGCCCAAAATCCTGAAATAGTAAAGGTCATTAGAAAAGAGTCTGTTGATAACTATAGTAATCATGTTCCTGAAAGTTATGATGAAATAGCTTCTTTAAAATATGCCAATGCTGCAATTCAAGAAGCAATTAGATTAAAGCCAACAACACCGATAATGTTTTTTCAACCCAATGAAGATATCATTATAAATAATTTATCTGTTCCGAAAAACACCAATATAATAATACAAAATAGTTTTGCTTCTATGCAAGAAAGCAACTTTTCTGATCCTGAGAAATTTGATCCTAATAGATGGATTAAATCAGAATGTCCTTATCATAAAAATCATAATCCGAAAGTTATAAAAGCTTTTGGAGGAGGATCTAGATTATGCCCTGGAATGAATTTGTCTTTGGTTGAAATGACTACTGCTATTTCAAGTATTTGTAAACAATTTGATATTAGTTTATCTGTAGACCCTTTAGCGGTAAAAGAGAATTTTGCTTTTACTGTATCTCCAGAAAATTTAAAAGTCCAATTTAAAAAAGCAAGCGTATAATTATACACTTGCTTTTTTAAATTGAACTTTATCAAAAGAAATATTTATTGGACATTAATAATTTCAGATTCACCAATAATAATCCCTTTTTTTAATTTTGCATTTCCTTTGTAAGTTATTTTTGCTTCACCGTAAGAAGATACTTTTACTTTTTCTGATGCTTTTAGTTGATAAGTTCCATCACCATAAGCTGTAATTTTTGCTTCTTTACAATTAACATCAGCTTCAATTATATTACTAGCTCCGTAAGCCGTAATTTTTTGTTTACTTATTGTACCTTTATTTATACTTAAATAACTTTCTCCATATATAGATACATTCAACTTTTCTACATCAATATCATTAATAATAACTTCAGAGTTTCCGTAAATACGTAATTTACATTCTTTTTGAGATATTGGTGTTTCAAAGATTATCTTCTCTTGTCCTCTTAAAGAAAAAATATCTACATCATTATATTTAATCGTTACTGTAGCAACTTTCTTTTTATATAAAGGTATTTTTCTCTTATAACCATTATTTACAACCTTTTTACTTTTAGTATAAGTTTTAGCTCCTTTTAAATAAACCTGTAATGTTCCTTTTTTTATTTCATATTTAAATTTTTCTCTGGGTACACTAATAT
>CAZCHR010000153.1:0-5891 GCA_964498665.1 uncultured Tenacibaculum sp.
AAAAAAGGAGGATTAGATAAAAAATTAATTGCATACTACTATAAAAACACATTCAATAGTAATATTACTGCATTAAAAAATGCCAATAAAATTAGTGAATATGGTAATAAATTTGCTTCAGATATAGATTCAAAAAGCTGGAAAGAAGTATTTCTAATTGATATATTCAATTAGAAATACTATTGCTCTTTTATAAACTCAATAGCATTTTCATTAAAAACATCATGCCTTTCTACATTTACTACATGACCACAGTCGGGTATTATATGTAAACGTGTTTTTTTATGAATAGCAACTATCTTTTTTATTACAGGCAAAAACAAGTAGTCTTCTTCACCCATAATATATAAAGTAGGTATATTAATGTCTTTACCTCTAAAAAAACGTAAAAGCGGATTTACTTCAGACGTTAATTTAAGCCACTTTACAAATTCTTTTTGATATAACCTTTTTGCTTCTCGAACAAAAAGAAGTCTTGATTTTCTATGATTTTTTTTAGGCATAATTGCAAAAGCAAAAAGCTTATATAAAAACATATAAGGAACTATAGATTTAAACCAAACTCCTAACTTCATTAAAACTTGAGAGCGAAAGTCCATTTTCATAATGGCCCCTCCCATTATCATACTTGTAACCACACTAGGGTCTTTTTCTGCTAAATTTCTTATTAGAATAGTCCCTAAAGAAATACCTACAAAGTGCGATTTTTTAATTTTCAAATACTCAATAACCTCAAAAATATCAGCAGTTATTGCATCAAAAGTATAAGATGATCCGTCTCCAAACCCTCCTTTTTTACTGTCTCCATGACCTCTTAAGTCTAAAACCAATACATTAAAGTTTTCTGAAAAAGAACGTATTTGCTTGAACCATATATTTGAGCTCCCACCTGCTCCATGAACAAAAGTTACCCATTCGGTACTAGTAGCGTGTAAATATGTTGAGTGATTTAACAACTGATTATTTTTTTACAAAAATACTTTTATCTTAACCAAGATAAAACAAAAATTTAATGAATTAATTTCTGCCAGCTTTTTATTTAATTCTACTCTACTATTAAAAAAACTGAAGATTTAAAAATTACCTTTGTAATTCATTTTTTAATTACACTTTATGCGTTGGTCTATTAAACCAAAACCTTGTTCTACAAAAAGCAATCACTTAAAGTCTGTTCTAGGGGTAAACACTGCTATTGCTGATATGTTAGTACAACGAGGTATTGAAACATATGATCAAGCAAAAGACTTTTTTAGACCTAATTTAAATCAAATTCATGATCCTTTTTTAATGAAAGATATGGATTTAGCCGTAACTAGAATTGAAAAAGCCTTTGTTAATAATGAGCGCATAATGGTTTATGGCGATTATGATGTTGATGGAACAACTAGTGTTGCCTTAATGTCTTCTTATCTAAAAACCATTTACCCTGAAATTACCACTTATATACCAGATCGCTACGCTGAAGGTTACGGGATTTCATATAAAGGAATTGATTATGCTGATGACAATGATATTACTTTAATAATTGCTTTAGATTGTGGTATTAAAGCAATTGAAAAAGTAGCTTACGCTAAAGAAAAAAACATCGATTTTATAATATGTGATCACCACAGGCCAGGAGCAGAAATCCCGGAAGCTGTTGCTGTTTTAGACCCTAAACGTAACGATTGCGAGTATCCTTTTAAAGAATTATGTGGTTGCGGAGTTGGTTTTAAATTAATACAGGCCATAAATTCTAAAAGGAACTTATCTTTTGAAACCATTATTCCTTACTTAGATTTAGTTGCTACAGCAATTGGAGCTGATATTGTTCCTGTTACAGGAGAAAATAGAGTACTTGCCTACTTTGGTTTACAAGTAATTAATACAAATCCAAGACCGGGGTTCAAGGCCTTAATTGCCGAAACAAAAAAGAACGAATTAACTATTACTGACGTTGTTTTTATTATTGGCCCTAGAATTAATGCCGCCGGCAGAATGAAACACGGTTTGCATGCTGTTAATTTATTAGTTGAAGAAGATTATAAATTAGCCGTTGCCTTTGCAAAAGAAATTGAAGCTTACAATACCGATAGAAGAGCTACTGATAAAACCATAACCGAAGAAGCGTTACTTCAAATTAAAGAAAACAAAGAAGAAGATACTTTTTCTTCTGTAGTTTATGATCCAACTTGGCACAAAGGTGTTATTGGTATTGTTGCTTCCCGTTTAACGGAAACATACTATAGACCAACATTAGTATTTACAAAAAGTGGAGAAAAGTTAGCAGCATCTGCTCGTTCAGTTATTGGTTTTGATGTCTACAATGCCTTAGAAGCAAGTTCTGAATATATTGAACAATTTGGAGGACACATGTACGCAGCAGGACTAACTCTTACCGAAGAAAATTACCCTAAGTTTAAAGAAAAATTTGAAAGCGTTGTTAAAGAATCTATAGATCCTAAGTTATTAACTCCGGAAATTGAAGTGGATATGGAATTAGATTTTGACCAAATTGACGATAAATTTCATAGAATTTTAAAACAATTTGAACCTTTTGGGCCTGGTAATATGGCCCCTGTATTTATAAGTTCTAATGTTACAGATACCGGGTATGCTAAAACTGTAGGCGCTGACAATACCCATTTAAAATGTTGCTTTAAAAGCGAAAACTCTCCTAAGCAATTTAGTGGTATTGGTTTTGGTAATGGTGATAAACTAGACCTTTTATTAAACAACCAACCAGTGGCAGTTGCTTATAACATTGATGAGAATGAATGGAATGGAAATATTAACTTACAATTTAGAATAAAGGATATTAAAGCCATTTAATTATTCTAATAACTAGCCTTTATATTCCGTTAAATAAAGAAGCTATTTATAATAGTCATTTTTTATCTTTGCGCTACTATTTGAAAATAGCTTATAATGTCTAAAAATTTTATAGAAGAAATTACTTGGAGAGGAATGTTGCACGATGCAATGCCTGGTACCGAAGAACATTTATTAGAAAGTATGCGATCTGCTTATGTTGGTTTTGACCCAACAGCAGACTCTTTACATATTGGTAATTTAGTACCAATTATGCTTATGAGTCATTACCAACGTTGTGGTCATAGACCAGTTGCTTTGGTTGGTGGTGCTACAGGAATGATTGGTGATCCTTCAGGAAAATCATCAGAACGTAATTTATTAGACGAAGCTACTTTACGCCATAATCAAGAAGCTATTAAGAACCAATTATCTCAATTTTTAGATTTTGACTCTAAAGGCGGTAATGCTGCTTTAATGGTTAACAATTATGATTGGATGAAAGACTTTTCATTCTTAGAATTCATTAGAGATGTTGGTAAACACATTACTGTAAACTACATGATGGCTAAAGATTCTGTAAAGAATCGTTTATCTGGTGAAACATCAGATGGTATGTCATTTACTGAATTTACATATCAATTAGTTCAAGGTTACGATTTTTTACATTTATTCAATAACGAAAGTTGCACCATTCAAATGGGTGGTAGTGACCAATGGGGTAACATTACTACTGGTACTGAATTAATACGCCGTATTGGTGGCGGAAAAGGATATGCTATTACTTGTCCTTTAATTACAAAATCTGATGGCTCTAAATTTGGAAAATCAGAAGGAGGAAATGTTTGGCTAGATAAAAACAGAACTTCTCCTTATAAGTTTTACCAATATTGGTTAAATAGTAGCGATGAAGATGCTGAAAAGTATATTAAGATTTTTACTTTTTTAGAGCAATCTACAATTGAGTCTTTAATTACAGAACATAGAGAGGCGCCACATATGCGTTTATTACAAAAACGTTTAGCCGAAGAAATTACTTTAATTGTACATTCTCAAGAAGATTTAGACAATGCAATTAAAGCTTCTGGTATTCTTTTTGGAAAATCTACTGCAGATGATTTAAAAAGTTTAGATGCGGCTACTTTTTTAGATATTTTTGACGGAGTACCACAGGCAGAACTTAACAAAGAAAAATTAGGAGAACTTGGTATTATTTCTGCCTTAGCAGAAAAAACAGGTTTTTTAAAATCTAATGGAGAAGCTCGTAGAGCGTTAAAAGAAAATTCTGTATCAGTAAACAAAACTAAAGTAAAAGACGATTACACGTTGTCTGAATCTGATTTAATAAACGATCAATTCATCTTACTTCAAAAAGGAAAGAAAAACTATTACGTTATTCAATTTAAATAATAGTTTTTATTCAAAAAAAAAAGGGCTACTTAATCAAAACATTAAGTTGCCCTTTTTTTTACTTCTTTTTCATTCTATCTATAACCAAAGTCTTCTTTAATTCTTTCAGCTTTATCTAACATAAAATCTTTAGTTATAAAAGAAACCTCTTCTAACAAATAACCATTTTGATATGTTTTCATTGCTAACTTTATCTTATCGGTATTTTCATAAGCTTTTGCCAAATAATAATTACCCAACATATAATCAGGGTACGTCTTGCGAGCTAGTCTTCCTAATTTTTCTAATTCTTCCCAATTCTCTTTTTTCTCTAAAGCTGTTGAAATTGCTATAAAGTCATTTACACGAATCGTTTCTTTTACTCCAATTAAGTTTTGTATAGCCTCATATTTCTCAAGCAAGTAATCATAAGGAGATGTTTCTAAATTAACAATATCCTCTTTATACTCTTTTTTACTAATAGGCCTATACACTGAAAAAACATCATTTAACGCTCTTGGTATAGCATAACTTACTAAGGAATAATGAGAGGTCTCTTCAAAATCGTTAAAAATATAATTTACATTTTCATTTTCTATTTTCTGAAGTTCACTATTCATAACAATAATATCACTTCTAAGATTTTTAACATCATTTTGCCCGGTTACTAAATAATACCACGTTGGTTTATTAATTGTTGATAATGCTTCTACCACAATTTGTGGCATAGTTGATGCATATTCAGGGCTTAAGTTTATATAAGCATCAAAAATTGGATCTTTAGCTAAAAAATAATTAATAAAATTTGCAGTATAATTATGCCCTGCAATTATTTTAAATTTAGACAGTCTAAAGTTACTCTCAAGGTAAGTTATTAGCTCTGTATTAATAAAATCATAAAATTTTTTCCCTCCATATTCTGGAAAATCTGTGTTAGAATCATATCTACAATCTTCTTTTCGAGTATCAATTTGTTTGATTCCAACAACAATAGATTCTGGCATATCTTCCCAGTAAGACATATACTTTACTGTTCCAAGTATTGGGTCAAAAAGATAATCTCCATCTAAAGTTAATATTAATGGGTACTTTCTATCTGGATTAGATTTATAACTTTTAGGTAGCCCTATTTTAATTTCTCTAGAGCCATTTAAGTGGAAAGACTCTACTTTTTTTATTAATACTTGAGAAAAGGTGGTTTGAACAACTAAAAATATAGCTGCAATTAAGGTTAAGTGTTTCATATTATAAATTTGGGATTGATAATAATTTTAACAATAAGTTATTTTTTTTTAAATAATACTAAGTAAGCATAGGATATTCCTCCTACTACTATATTCATAAGGGTTTGACTACCCCATAATATCCAACCATAAGCTTCTCCATCAAATTTACTAATAGAGAAAATAGACAATACTAAACCTATCGCTAACGGATAAGCTCCAATACCTCCATTTGTTGTACTTATTGCAAATGAACCTGCTACAAACGCCATTAAAATAGCAGAAAAAGACAAGTGCATTGTTCCTGGTACACAATACTTAATAACGAAAAACATACCAATATATGCGAACCAAATAAAAATTGTATGAAAAATAAATGTTTTTTTACTTTTTATTTTAAAAACACTTAAAACTCCTTCATAAATATCTTTAACAAAAAGCTTAATCTTTTTTAAGAATGAAAATTTAATTTTATCTAAAATATAGTAC
>CAZCHR010000154.1:0-5756 GCA_964498665.1 uncultured Tenacibaculum sp.
AAAAGAAATTACTAAAACCCGTTTTTATTAAAGGAAAAGAATATTTTAAAGTTCAAATAACTTTTAATGAAGAAAGTGGTGGAGAAGATTTTGATGATGTTTTTATTTATTGGTTTGCTAAAGACAACTATAAGTTAGATTATTTAGCGTATAAATACAATACAAATGGAGGAGGAGTTCGTTTTAGAGATATTAAGAAAGAAAATTTTGTAAACGGAATTAGATTTGTTGATTACAATAATTACAAACTTTTAGATAAAAATATTGATTTTTATACTATTGATAAATTATATGAAAATGGTAAGCTTAAAAAAATATCAGAAATTGTTTTAGAGAATATTAAAGTCGATTAATTTACATGAACTATTCTTACTGAGGCATTTTTTTTGATAAAAGAAGGTTTTATTGAAATTATAAATAATTTAGAGTTTTCATTATCATTAATGTCTTTAAAAGAATTAGTATTTAAAATTTCATTAGCAAATTTTGGTATTGTATTACTGTGTCCAACAATTAAAACTGACTTACCTTTGGTATTGTTTTGAAAATTAGGTGTGTATTGGTTTTTAGGATCATAACTAATGATGTCTAAATTTTTACTGATAGAAGTTGGTGTTGCTGTTTGTTGTGTTCTATTATAGTCAGTAGAATACACAGCGTCTAAATCAATACCTTTAAAATATTCTGCCCATTTTTTAGCACGTTCTATACCTTTATCATTTAAATTAGGATTTCTATTAGTTAAATCCGTTCTATCTTTTTCAGCATGACGAATTAAATAATAAGTAGTAGCCTTTTCTTGACTACAAGATATTAACAAGCTATAAATAAAGACAAATAATATATTTTTTTTCATAATAAAAAGTATTAAGATGACGAATATAGATAAAAAAGCGATGTTTTAATGAACATCGCTTTTCAATTAACTATAAAAACTAACTATTAATTTTCTACTAAATCCGATTGATTTCTAAATACTAATTTATCATCAAAAGCATCTAGTAAAATAATACTATCGGTAGTAATTTTACCAGATAATATTTCTTTAGATAACTGATTTAATACCTCTTTTTGAATTACACGTTTTACAGGTCGTGCTCCAAACTCTGGTTGATATCCTTTTCTTGCTAAATAACCAACAGCTTCGTCAGTTGCATCTAGTGTAATGTTTTGTTCCGCTATCATTTTCTTAACACTATTCAATTGTAATTTTACAATTTGTTTAATATTATCTTCTGATAAAGGAGCAAACAAAGTAATATCGTCGATTCTATTTATAAATTCTGGACGAACGGTTTGTTTTAATAACCCAAGAACTTCTGTTTTAGCAAGATCCATTGTTGTGTAGATATCACCTTTCATGTTTTCAAACTTCTCTTGAATAATATGACTTCCCATGTTTGAAGTCATAATGATGATAGTATTTTTAAAATCAGCTACACGACCTTTATTATCCGTTAATCTTCCTTCATCCAATACTTGTAATAAGGTATTAAAAGTATCAGGATGTGCTTTTTCAATTTCATCTAATAATACAACTGAATAAGGTTTTCTACGAACCGCTTCAGTTAATTGACCACCTTCATCATAACCCACATATCCTGGAGGCGCACCAACCAATCTACTAACTGAATGACGTTCTTGATATTCACTCATATCTATACGAGTCATTGCATTTTCATCATCAAATAAATAATCTGCTAAAGCTTTTGCTAATTCTGTTTTACCAACTCCCGTTGTTCCTAAAAACAGGAATGAACCAATAGGTTTATTAGGATTTTGTAATCCAGCTCTAGATCTACGAACAGCATCAGAAACTGCTTCAATAGCTTCTTCTTGTCCAACTACACGTTTATGTAATTCATCTTCTAAACGTAATAATTTTTCACGTTCAGATTGTAACATTTTAGTCACAGGAACACCTGTCCATTTTGCAACTACTTCCGCAATATCATCATAAGTAACTTCTTCCTTGATTAAAGCATTTTTACTTTGATTAGCTAAAATCACTTGCTGCTTTTCTAACTCTTCTTGTGCTTCTTTTATTTTTCCATATCGAATTTCAGCTACTTTACCATAATCACCATCACGCTCAGCTTTATCTGCTTCTAACTTATAATTTTCAATATCAGTTTTTAAAGTCTGAACAGTATCTACTATAGCTTTTTCTGATTGCCATTTTGCATTAATTTCATTACGTTCTTCCTTTAAATTAGCAACTTCAGCATTTAATGATTTTAGTTTTGTAGCATCATTTTCACGTTTAATAGCTTCAATTTCAATCTCTAATTGCATTATTTTTCGATCTAAAACGTCTAATTCTTCAGGCTTAGAATTAATCTCCATACGTAATTTAGCAGCCGCTTCATCCATTAAATCAATAGCTTTGTCGGGTAAAAAACGATTGGTAATATAACGTTGAGATAATTCTACCGCACCAATAATAGCTTCATCTTTAATGCGTACTTTATGATGTGTTTCGTATTTATCTTTAATTCCACGTAAAATAGAAATTGCACTTTCGGTATAAGGCTCATCAACGATTACTTTTTGAAAACGTCGTTCTAAAGCTTTATCCTTTTCAAAGTACTTTTGATATTCATCTAGGGTAGTGGCACCAATTGCACGTAATTCTCCACGAGCCAATGCAGGCTTTAAAATATTAGCTGCATCCATAGCTCCTTGACCACCACCAGCGCCAACTAAAGTATGAATTTCGTCGATAAACAGGACAATGTCTCCATCAGAAGTTGTTACTTCTTTAATTACTGCTTTAAGACGTTCTTCAAACTCTCCTTTAAATTTAGCTCCAGCAATTAAAGCTCCCATATCTAAAGAGAAAATTATTTTATCTTTTAGGTTTTCAGGAACATCACCACGAATAATTCTATGCGCTAAACCTTCTGCAATAGCAGTTTTTCCTGTTCCTGGTTCTCCTACTAAAATCGGGTTATTTTTAGTTCTACGTGATAAAATTTGTAGTAATCTACGAATTTCTTCATCACGACCAATAACAGGGTCTAGCTTACCATCTTGTGCTAATTGATTTAAGTTATTTGCATATTTATTTAAGGAGTTATAAGTTTCTTCAGCACTTTGAGAAGTAACTCTTTCTCCTTTACGTAATTCTTCTATTGTTAATATTAAAGACTTTTCAGTAACTCCTTGATCTTTTAAAATTTGAGCAATATTACTCTTAGATTTAAAAATTGCTAAAATTAAATGTTCGATAGAAACATATTCGTCATTCATTTTTTTAGCTATGATACTCGCTTCATTTAGAGATTTTGAAGCTTCTCTAGATAGCATTAATTCTGCACCAGAAACTTTAGAAAAACTATCTAATTGTTTATCTAAAATTTGTTGAATAACATCAATATTAATGTTGAGTTTCTTTAATATAAATGGTAACACATTTTCATCAACTGTAAATAAAGCTTTGAAAATATGTTCATTTTCTATTTGCTGATTACCATTTGCTTGCGCTAATTGTTGCGCTTGTTGAATGGTTTCTTGTGATTTTATTGTATAATTGTTAAAATTCATACTTGGCTAAAGTCAAAATTAATACCAACCAAATTTAAAGAATAAAAACAGTCAAAATGTCGTTTAAAACACTAATTTTATGACTTTTTGACTTGATGAAAGTTTTTGTATTATAGATCGACTGATTAAAAAAATATTTAATGGGATTATTAAACACAATATTCGGAAATAAAACAGTTAAAAAAGAAGAACAAAAATCATTTATTAATTGGATTCCTTTAACTTCTATTGAACAAATAAAACAGATTAAAAATCAATCAAAAAAAGAGCCAATAGCTATTTTTAAACATTCTACTAGATGCGGAATTAGTAGCATGGTGATAAAACGATTTGTTAGTAGTTTTGATGAAGAGTTAAAAGATTTTAAAGTATACTATTTAGACTTATTGAACTATAGAGAAATTTCTAATGAAATAGGGTATGAGTTTCAAGTCTTACATCAATCTCCTCAGTTATTGGTAATTAAAAATGGTGAAGCTATTGCACACGCTTCTCATTATGATATTGCCCGAATAGATTTGAAAAAAATCTAAAAAAGATATTGTTTTTAGAGGAGTTTTTAGAAATAGCTCGTATTTTTGCGTATTCCAAAATTATAAGTAATTGAGCGACGAGACAACAACTTCACAACAAACTAAAGGGAAAAACTTATACTATTACCAGAAGGAGGCATTAAACAGAATTTTTAAAAGTTTTGAAAATGCACCTGAAAATTATCACCTACTGTATCAATTACCTACAGGTGGTGGTAAAACAGTGATTTTTTCTGAAATTACCAGACAATTTTTAAAGCATTATAAAAAGAAAGTGCTTATAATGACTCACCGAATTGAGTTATGTAAACAAACTGCTAAAATGTTAGGAGAGTTTGGTGTTGACAATAAAATTATTGATTCTAAAGCTAGTTTAGATGATCAAAATGAATTTGATTGTTTTGTAGCTATGGTTGAAACACTAAATAACCGATTAAATGATGGAATGTTAGATATTTCTGATGTTGGTTTAGTTATTATTGATGAAGCTCACTATAACTCATTTACCAAGTTATTTAAGTTTTTTGACAAATCTTTTGTACTTGGAGTTACAGCTACACCATTAAGTTCAAACATAAAACTTCCAATGAGAGATAATTATGATGAACTAATTGCAGGTGAAAGTATTGGAACTTTAATAGAAAATGAGTTCTTAGCAAGAGCAAATGTGTTTTCATATAATGTAGGTTTAACATCTCTAGAAATTGGTGCTAATGGTGATTATACAGTAAAATCATCTGAAGATTTATATACGAATACTGATATGCTTTCTAAGCTTTTACAAGCTTATGAAGAAAGAGCTAAAGGAACAAAAACTTTAATTTTTAATAATGGTATTAATACATCGTTGCATGTTTTTGATACTTTTAAAAAAGCTGGTTACCCAATAGCTCATTTAGATAATACAAACACAAAAAAAGAACGTGATTTTATCTTAAAATGGTTTCATAAAACGCCAAATGCAATTATTACATCAGTTAGTATATTAACTACTGGTTTTGACGAACCTTCAGTAAAATCTATCATTTTAAACAGAGCTACAAAATCATTGACTTTATATTATCAAATGATTGGTAGAGGTTCTCGTGTATTACCTGGAAAATCAGAATTTAATGTTATCGATTTAGGTAATAATTTCCATCGTTTTGGACCTTGGGGAGCTGATTTAGATTGGCAAAAAATGTTTAGAGCTCCTAATTTTTATTTAGATAATTTATTATCTGATGAAGAAATAGAGAGTGATTTTAGATATGAATTACCAGCTGATATAAAAGCAGAATTATCTAATTCTAAAGATTTATACTTTGATGTTAAAAGAGTTTATATTGACACAATTCAAGCAGGACAATCATCAAAAAAAGTATTAGAAAAATCAATTTTACATCATGCGAAAATATGTGTAGAAAACAGTGAAGATGTTTTTGATGCGTTAATTTTAGCAAAGAAACTAGGAGGGGAGATTGATGATAGAATTTTTAGGTATTCTAAATGCATTTGTAAAAGCACACACAACTTTATAGATTGGTTACAAGATGATTATCGTAAGAAATTAAATTCTCATCTAAGAAATAATTTTGATGAAATTTATGAAGAAATTCATGGTCATCCACCACCAGAGGAAGAATAAAATTAAATAAAAAAACCATTTCTTTAAGAAATGGTTTTTTTATTTAATTT
>CAZCHR010000155.1:0-5750 GCA_964498665.1 uncultured Tenacibaculum sp.
ATATAGATGTGTCTATTAAATCACATTTCCTTAAAGCAAAATTAAAAATAGAAACATAATTTTCTATTTTTTTGTATTTATTAATACAACGACTAAAATAACTATTATAGTATTCTTTACTATTAAGTATGTTGTTTATTTTTTTTTGGATTAAAAACATATCAATTTATTTTTGAAGCATTTAATCCCCCGATATGATAAATATACGTTTTTTTTATTGTTTTACAAAAGTATAGTTGTTATTCATTTTTAATTCACTTAAAACATTAAGAGCTTCATTCATATAAATATCTTTTTTTAGGTTTTTATGCCAAACAACACGTTTTTCTTCTAAAGCAGTATCTTTTTTTAATAAATCTAATTCGTATTTAGGAGAGTTAAAGGTTAGGTTAGAGTTAAATTTAAATACCTCTTTAAATTGTTTTCTTTCTTTATTTTTTTGAGCACTTTCTTTTTTGAATTCAGTATAATTTAATGAATAAGTACTTTCATCTTGATTTTCTTTTAACCACTTAGCATAATCATTAATTTTTTGAAACTTATCATCTTTCATTATACGTTGTTTACTATTGTAAACAACATCTGTAAAATTACTATAAGAATTTGTTGTATTGTATTTAGCTTGTTGAACTTTATCCCAAGGTAGAGCACCATCTAAGTCACGTTCACCAAATTTCATATAGCTATATCTACTAGGTAATGAAATATCAGAATATACGCCTTCTATTTGAGTAGATCCACCGTTTATTCTATAAAACTTTTGAATAGTCATTTTTAAGGCACCTAAATCACTTGGGTATTTCTCGTAAAAACGATTTATAGGTAAAATATTTTGTACAGTACCTTTACCATAAGTTTGTTTACCGCCAATAATAACTCCTCTTTTATAATCTTGCATTGCAGCAGCAAAAATTTCTGAAGCTGATGCAGAAAATTCATTTACCATAACTACCAAAGGACCGTTCCATTGAATTTTTGAATCAGTATCATTTTTAACTAAAGGGTCTTCCCCTCTATATTTTACTTGTACAATAGGTCCTTTTTCAATAAATAAACCACCAATTTCAATAGCTGTTTTTAAAGAACCTCCACCATTATCACGTAAATCAACAATTAAACCTTTTACATTTTCTTTTTTTAAACGTTCAATTTCTTTTTCCATGTCTTTAGCAGCATCTCTACGGCTTAAATCATTAAAATCGATATAAAACCTAGGAAGATTGATAACTCCATATTTCTTTCCATTTTTTTCAACAATGCTCGATTTTACAAAAGTTTCCTCTAGTTCTACAACATCTCTAATAATTGAGATAACTTTAATAGAGCCATCAATTTTTTTCTTAACAGTTAAACGAACCTCAGTTCCTTTTTTACCTTTAATAAACTTAATGGCATCGTCTAAACGCATACCAACAATTTCTAAAGGTTCTTTGTTTCCTTGAGCAACTTTTAAAATAATATCATCAGCTTCTAGTTCACCTTGTTTCCATGCTGGCCCACCAGAAATTAATTCTACTATATGTGTATAAATTCCTTTTTTTTGTAAACGAGCACCAATACCTTCTAGTTTTCCTGACATCTCTTGATCAAAACGAGATTTTCTTCTAGGAGACATATAAGTTGTATGTGGATCGAAACCACTAACAACACTGTTTAAAAAAGTTGAATACCAATCAGAATTCTCTAGTTCATCTATACGTAAGTATAAATCATTCATGTTTTTTAAAACTTCTTTTCTTGCTTCTTCTTCTAACTTGGTAAATGTTTTCTTTTTAAAGTTAGGGTCTTTTTTTATTTTCTCTTTTTGTGAGTTTTCAGCATCTTCTATTCTACTTAGAATAGATAATTTTAATTGTTTTCTCCAATAATCAACAAGTTCAATTTCATTTTTAGCAAACGGAATTTTATCATAATCTATGTCAATAACTTCCTTTTTATTGTAATTTAAAGGTTGTGCTAATAACGTACGGTAATTATTTTTTGCAGCTTTTAATTTTTCTAAAAAACGATTATAAACTAATTTATAAAAATCGATATTAGTATCTCTTAATTGATCGTCAATTAGGTACTTAAATTGAGAAAATTCTTTTAAATCTTCTTGCGTAAAATATCTTTTACTAGGATCTAATCCATCAATAAAATTATTGTAAACATGTTCAGAAAAATCATCATTTAATTCTTTTTGAACATAATGATATCTACCTAAAATGTTTTTTAAAACGTAAACAATTACCCGATCTTTATCAGGGTCATCAGCATTTGTAATAGAGTTTGAATGTACAGTACTTGAAAATAATAACGTTATTGTTAAAAATGGAATGATAAATTTCGTCTTCATTAATCTTCGGTCTTTTTAATTCTGTGTGTTGCTTGTTGTTGCTAAGCTACTAAAATAATGCCAATTTTTAATTCTTTTATTTTTTATAAGGTGTATGCTATAATAGAAAAGAAAGTAGAAATTATAAAAACGGTAATATAAATTATAACTCGTATCATAATATTTGTGTTTGACTACTACAATTTTACGTATTATATAGATAAATTTATCTTTAAAAAATGTTAAAAAAATAATCCTTTTTTTGTATTACATTTGTTGTAAATCTAACATATTATGCAAGAAAGACCCTTAATTTTAGTTACAAACGATGATGGAATTACTGCTCCGGGTATTCGTATGCTTATTGAAATAATGAATAAAATAGGTGATGTAGTTGTTGTTGCTCCTGATAGTCCACAAAGTGGTATGGGACATGCAATAACTGTTAATAATGTTTTACACTGCAATCCTATTACAATTGACGAAGGGCCACAAATAGAGTATAGTTGTTCAGGTACACCCGCCGATTGTGTAAAAATGGCAAAAAACGAAATTTTAAATCGTACACCAGATTTATGTGTTTCAGGAATTAATCATGGCTCAAATTCATCAATAAATGTAATTTATTCAGGAACAATGAGTGCTGCTGTTGAGGCTAGTATCGAAGGTATTCCTGCAATAGGTTTTTCATTATTAGATTTTGATTGGCATGCTAATTTTAGAGCAGCCAAAAAATTTATAGAAAAAATTGTTTTAAATGTTCTATTGAACGGTTTACCAGAAGGAGTTGTATTAAATGTTAATATTCCGAAGTTGAAAGAAAACGATATTAAAGGAATTCGTGTTTGTCGTCAAGCAAATGGTTACTGGAAAGAAGATTTTGAGAAGCGCAAAAGCCCTCATGGTAAAGAATATTACTGGTTGTCAGGTGAGTTTATTAATAGAGATAAAGGTCAAGATACTGATATTTGGGCTCTAGAAAACGGGTATATTTCAGTGGTTCCTGTTCAGTTTGATATGACAGCACATCATGCAATTCAAAAAATTAATTCATGGGAAATATAAAAAAAGAAGTAATTATAGGCATTTTAACAGCTATAGTAGCTACTGCTTGCGGCTTATTTATATATTTAGAATATATATCACAAGGTACAGTAACAGAAACTTTACAAAAAGTAAGAGAAGGCGGAGTGTTAGGTCCAGTAATTTCTTTAGCTGCAATTCCTAATTTATTTGTGTTTTGGGTGTTTCTAAAAAAGAAACAAGATTATAGAGCACGTGGGGTTTTAATAACCACTATAGCAATAGCCTTAATAACACTTTATTTAAAATTTTTCTAATTTAACTAGATGAAATATTACATTCTTGTAGGAGAAGCTTCAGGTGATTTACACGGTGCTAATTTGATGAAAGCTTTGTTAAAAGAAGACCCTAAAGCAAATATTCGTTTTTGGGGAGGAGATTTAATGCAAAATGTTGGAGGTACGCTTGTAAAGCATTATAAAGAGCGTGCCTTTATGGGTTTTATTGAAGTGTTAATGAATCTGCGTAAGATTTTAGGAATGATTTCTTTTTGTAAAAAAGACATAGCTAAATTCAATTCGGATGTATTAATCTTAATAGATAATTCAGGATTTAATCTTCGAATTGCTAAATGGGCAAAAGAACAAGGAATACGAACTAACTATTATATATCACCACAAGTTTGGGCAAGTAGAGCAAGTAGAGTAAAAGACATTAAACGTGATGTAGATGATATGTTTGTAATACTTCCGTTCGAAAAAGAGTTTTATAAAAAATACGATTATAATGTAAATTTTGTTGGACATCCGTTAATTGATGGAATTGCTGGTAGAAAACAAATTGATGAACTTACATTCAGAAAAGAACATAATTTAGGAGATAAAGAAGTTATTGCATTACTACCAGGAAGCAGAAAGCAAGAGATAACTAAAATGTTATCGGTAATGTTATCGTTGGTTGATAATTTTCCGAATTATCAATTTGTAGTTGGTGGAGCACCAAGTCAAGCAACAATATTTTATCAAGAAATTATTGGTGATAAAAATGTGAAATTCATCAGTAATAAAACTTACGATTTATTAAGTATTTCTCATGCAGCTTTGGTAGGATCAGGTACAGCAACTTTAGAAACAGCATTATTTAAAGTACCGCAAGTAGTTTGTTATAAGGGAAGTAATATTTCATACCAAATAGCAAAACGAATTATTACATTAGAATACATTTCTTTAGTGAATTTAATTATGGATCGTGAGGTTGTAAAAGAGTTGATTCAAAATAATTTTACAAAAGAAAATTTAAAAACTGAACTCACTAAAATTCTTGAAGACAAACAAAGAGAACAATTGTTTTTAGATTATTTTGAACTAGAACAAAAGTTAGGAGGAAAAGGAGCTTCAGAAAAAACAGCTAAATTAATTGTTAATGGACTCAAATAGAATTACCGTCATTGCGAATAAAATGAAGCAATCTGTGAATTGTTAAAGTTAGATTACTTCGTCATTCTTCCTCGTAATGACGTGACTGTTTTTCATTGCGAGAACTAACAAAGTAATCTGTTAAATTATAAACTAAATATATGATTAAAAAACTACTCTTAATTTTCACGCTTTCTTTTTTGATGATTTCTTGCGGATCATCAAAAAAAACAGTTATCTATAAGAAACCTAAAAAAGGAATTAAAAAACCCGCAAAGATAAAAGGAACTCCAACTTTAGCTGATAAAATTGTTTGGACAGCAGTTTCATACAAAGGCGTTCGCTATAAATATGGAGGAACCACTAAAAAAGGAATGGATTGTTCAGGTTTAATTCACACAGCATTTAAGCAAAGAAATGTGCCTATACCAAGAACTTCTCGTGAAATGTATGCTAAAGGATATGATATTTCTTTACGAAAAGTAAAAAGAGGAGATTTGTTATTTTTTAAAACAACTCGTAAAAGAGGAAAGGTAAATCATGTTGGTTTGGTTACTTCTGTAAAAAACGGAAATATTCATTTTATACATTCAACAAGTTCAAAAGGAGTTATTGTAACTTCATTACAGCAACCATATTGGGCGCAAGCGTTTATTAGAGCTAAAAGAGTTTTGTAGTATGAATAAAAGATTACTATTATTAATAGCAATTCTTGCATTTATAACGTATCGATTTATTATTACTGAAGATAAGCAACCAAAAACAGTAGTAGTTTCTAAAATTGAAAAGACAAAGATTTCTAAATTACAAGAAATCGCAAATTCCTACAAAGGAGTTTCTTACAAAGCTGGAGGAAGCACTAAAAAAGGAATGGATTGTTCTGGTTTGGTAAATACGTCGTTTAAACAAATAGGAATTCAATTACCAAGATCTTCTAGTGCAATTAGTACAAAGGGAAAAGAAATTGATTTAAATGATGTAAAAGTTGGTGATTT
>CAZCHR010000156.1:0-5688 GCA_964498665.1 uncultured Tenacibaculum sp.
TTATGATACCTGTTTTATTAGTCGTTGTAGCACTTTTAATAGGACGAAATACTTTAATACACAGAAAAAAATCTAAAGAGGTTAAAAATAAAATATATATTGAAAGAGCTGAATTAATTACTATTAATGGTGTAATTGAAGAAAGTGCAGATCATATAGCAGGAGTAGCTACTCGTGTAAATAAATTATACACAAATGTTGTAAACGATTTAGCAAATCATGATTTAAATAAATTACGAAAAACAGATAAACACGTTGCTAAATTAAATGAAGAAATAGATAGTTTAAAAGATGGAGTGTTTTATTTTATTAAATCATTAGACGATACATCAGTACAAGCTAGTAGGTTCTATATTTTAGTTTTAGGATATTTACAAGATGTTGCGCAATCTATTAGTTATATTTCTAGAGTTAGTTTTAAACATGTAAATAATAATCATAAAAATTTAAAGAAAGGTCAATTAAAAGACTTAAAACATATTGATAATACTTTATCTAAGTTATTAGAGGATATCAGTGCTGTGTTTGAAAATAGAAATTTTGACGATCTAGAAGTTATAATTAACGAAAAGAAAGAGTTATTAAAAGATGTTTCTAACTCAATAGAAAAGCAAGTTGCACGTATTAGAACTGACGAAACGAGTCCAAAAAACACTACTTTATATTTTAGTGTTTTAATTGAAACTCAAGATTTAGTTTCTGGACTTATGAGTTTACTAGAAACTTACCAAGAGTTTCATATAAGTACAAAGAATATATAAAAATAAGTTAATCACAAGCATAAAAACCGAGCAATTGCTCGGTTTTTATGCTTGTGATTTTTTTGGATATTACTTATAAATTTACAATCAACTTATGGTTTTATATCTTGAAATTAAAGAACATAATTTATTTGTGAAAGTAAGTATTGATATTAGTGTTTAATGGCTGATTATTTTAATTAATAATAATTTTTATATTTAAGCTCTTATTATGCTAAATAAATATTTTTAAAAACAAATTTAATGAAATATCTAAAAATAGTAACACCGATAGTTTTTTTATTAATGATAAGCTGTTCTGCTCAAAACAAAGCTAATAATTTTAATTTAATCAGTTATGAAGCCCAAACTAGAGGAAGCATAGTTAAAATTAAGATAGAAGATAATAAGATAAGTTATAATACTTATAATGGAGTAGGAGTGTATAAGTTGTCTGAAGAGAAATTAAAGAATTTAAATGAACTTGTTAGTGAATTAAACCTTAAAGAAATTAAGAATTTAAAAGCACCAACGAAAAATAGTGCTACAGATAGAGCTTTGATTGCGAAAATCACATTTAAATTAAAAGATGTAGAATACACTTCATCTACTTTTGATTCAGGGAATCCACCAAAAGAACTAAAAAAACCGAGCATTAGCTCGGTTTTTTCTTCTTAGGGGAATGTTTTTTATAATCCTTTAGTCCAACCAGCTGCCCATGTTGGAGCATTTTTACCATTACCAGCTCCTGTATTATTACCTTCAGTAATATAAGAAGTAGCACCAGTATATTGATCTTTTGTAGTTACATTATCAAACTGAATAGGATTAAATTTTATTTTACCATTTGTTATACTTTGAATTGCAGGAGTATCAGTACTTTTTAATTTAATACCTAAATCAAAATCGGCAGCATAAAGATTCTCTACAGTCCAGTTACCACCACCTTCTTTAATATACATTGCACCTTCAGTTCCAGGACCTACTATAGATATGTTTCTTAAAGTAGCTGTTGTTTTAGGTTCAGCGTTACCGTTATCACCATTGTTAGATCCTTCGATACCAGCTTTAGTTCCTTTGTTGATAAACCAGTATTCACCAGTTCCTGACCACCCATCAGCAAAATCGATAGAATCATCACCACTACCAGTTGATACTAAATAACGACCGTTAACTGTACCTCCGAAAAATTCGATACCATCATCACCACCGTTATAAGATTGTACATATTCGAAAACAGTTCCAGAACCAACACCGAATAAAGAAACTCCATTAAATTCTTTAGAACCATTAAAAGTAGCACCAGTATATTCAACTCTTAAGTATCTTATAGAACCTGAACTATCATTAGCAGTAGAACCGCCATAAGTTAAATCAGATACTTCAGCAGTTGCAGTTTCTCCGTTAGAGCCTCCTTTGTTTGTTGGAGCTTTACCACATATTACTAAACCTCCCCAATCTCCAGGAGCTGGTGTGTTACTTCCAGATGTCATTACAACTGGGTTACTTGATGTACCGTTAACATCAATTTGTCCTCCTTGTGCAACAGCAATGTAAGAACTAGTTCCTCCAGAAGCTTTAATTACTGTACCAGCTGGTATAACTAATCTAGCACCATTTTGAATGATAAAAGGACCAGTTAAGTTATATTCTTTAGTTGCATCTAAAATAGCAGTTTCGTTACTAAGTCTACCTTGAAAATTTGTAGGGTCTATATTTGTTCCTGTTGATCCTCCGTCAGATCCTACAACATTTTCATCTATTTGAATACAGCTAGTAATAGTTAAAGCTGTAATAAAAAGGGCAATTAATTTTTTCATTTTTTTAGTTTGTGTTTATTTTAATTTTTTACAAATAACTTTAATTAATTTATTATTCGTTTTATGTAATTATTAAGGGTTTGTTAACCATTAATGTTTTTGCGTTACTGTTTTGTTAAGTGATTTTCTAGTCTATTTTATATGAAAAAGACATTCCGAAATTAACTCCTTTTTTAAATGATAAAACACTTATGTTTTGAATTTCTTGTGTTCTAGTAACAGTTGGATTTAATAGGTTTTTTAAGCTTAAACCAACATTAATTCTATCAGATAATTTAGATTTAGCTATGAAATCTAATGTTGAAACTCCTTGGTCTACTAAATTACCTTTACTGGCAACACCTATAGCGTATACTCTATCAGAGAAATAGTTGTAAGCTAGTGTCATTAATAAGTTTTGATCTTTATTAAATTCTTTTAAGTAACTAACATCTGCATTTACTAATAAGTCAGATGCTCCAGTAAGTCTACTTTCATTACTTGTAGGGAAAATATTAATCTTTCCTTTAGTTTCCTTAAATACTTTTTCTCTATTAATATCTTGGTTGTTGTACATGTAAGAGGTATTGAAACCTACAGTTAATTTATTATCGAAATCTTCTGTTTCAGTTTCTCTTACATGATTAAAAATTTCTTTTCTAATTTCAAATTCAGCACCAAATACTTCAGCTTGATTACCAGTATTAGCGTAAGAAATATCGTTTGTAGCAGATGCAACTATAATTTCGTTAATTGGATTTTTGATAATTTTTCCAAAACCAGTTACAGAAATAACTTCACCAGATTTTGGGAACATTTCCCAACGTAAATCAAAATTATAATTTGTAGAAGGGTAAAGAAATTCATTACCAAACTTTGTTAGATTAACTTCTTCAAATTGAAAAGGTGCACGCTCTTTAAATTGTGGTAGCGTGTAAGTTTTACTAGTTGCGAGTTTTAAGTTGTTTTTATTATTAATGGCATATTTTAAAGCTAAATTGGGTAAGAATTCTTTTCTAAAAAAATAGTTCTCATCTTTTTTAGGTCTTAAAGCTGTTTCCCATTCTACTTTTTGATAAATTTGCTCGTATTTTGCGCCTAAATTTGCTGTAATTTTTTCTCCGAATTTATACTCTATATTTCCAAAAACACCACTGATTATCTGACGCCCTTTGTAAAATTGTGGTCTTAAAGCATTATCAATACCAGCGCCACCTTTAAAAGTCTTAATAATAAAGAAATCATTATTTAAGTTGTTTTGATTAAAGTATGCATCTAAATTTTTTACATCAACTACAGGACGATTTAGTATTTTAAAATTAAATTGAGTTGCATCAAAATTAACATCTTTCCATTTTCCACTATATCCTAAAGTAACTTTACCTTTATATACTTCATCCTCGTTTTTGTCGAATTTATAATTTAAAGCTCCATTAAAAGCATATTCTTTTTCATCTAAATTTTGAAAATAACGATGGTTATCAGAATCAGCTAAATCAGAAACTTTTTTTGGACCATTAATATTTGCACTATTTTCTGGAACCAAAACATTTTGACGACGATCTGGAACAATATTATCAACTTTATTAAAAGAGATTCCCCATTCACCATCAATATAATCACCTAAAATTTTATGATTACCTAATAATTGATTTACTAATAAGTTAGTTCTATCAAAAGTTGAGCGTCGTAAGAATCCACCACCATTTTCAGCATCTTCATCAAAAGCGTAAATAACTCCTGTATATTCATCTAAGCTTTGGTTAGATGAATTAATGTATAAAGTATTATAACGAAGTTTGTGTTTAGAGTTTAGTTTATATAGTATATTAAACATCCCTGTTGTATTTGTATTATAATCGAAAGCTTCATAATTATAATCTGTTACAATAAGGGCATTACCATTAACACTTCTAGATACCCCATTTTTGTATTTAAAACCATTATTAAAAGCTAAAGTACCAAATACACTTACTGAGCTTTCTTCTCCAATATTAAATTTCTTACTACCTCTTATAGAAAAATTTGTGTTAAAAGGAGATTTAGTTGTTTTATCCCAGCTTGTTGTAAAGTTGTAACTGTTTAAAGGATTATTTGGATATGTAGGATTGTCAAATCCCCAAAATCCAGGACCATCTTGTAGGAAGAAATTATCTTGACCTACTGCTCTAGAGTTAACACCAGAACCTAAACCAACCTCTAAATAAGGTTTCCCTGTATGTTCTTTAGAAGCAATATTAATGTTTGCCCCACCAAAATCTCCATAAATTTGATTATTGTAAATTTTGTTTATATCGATTAATTTAACAATACCAGTAGAAAAAATATCTAAGTTAATATTCTTTTTAGAAGGATTGTTAGACGGTAATGGTAATCCATTTAAGGTAGTAGAATTATATCTATCTCCTAAACCACGAACATATACGTTATTTGAACCTTCTTGTTTAGAAATACCTGTAGCTTTAGTAACTGCAGTGGCAACATCACTAACTCCTTTTTTAGATAATTCTTGAGCACCAATAGTAGTTTTGATTGAAACAGCTTTCTTTTGTTCTAATAATAAAGCAGATTCTTTTTCTTTACTAACAGTAGCTTTAATTTGAACTTCATCTAAAGTTACACCTTCATTAGCTCCGAGTTCTTGATTGATAGTTAGTGTTTCATTAGCTTTAACTTCAATAGTTTTTTCTATTGTTTGGTATCCAATAAAACTAAATACGATTGTTTGATTTCCTGCTGGAACATTTAAAGTATATTTACCATCCATATCGGTAGTTCCACCGATAGTATTTCCTTTTATAAAAACGTTAGCAAACGGTAATGCTTCGCCTCCCATCTCTTTATCTGTAAGTTTTCCTGTTACAGTTCCTTTGTTTTGCGAAAACGCAAAATTGCAAAGGCTTAAAAGAGTAATAATTATTAATTTTTTCATTAGTTGTGTGTTCTTTAATAATACTGTGCAAAAGTGATACTATTTTGTAAAGCTAATGTTAGATGTAAATTATGGTTGCTTTATTAGAATGTTTCTTTAATGTTAATGAAAAGCGTTTATGTTAAGTGAGTATTAATTATCAGTAAAAAAAAGAGAAAGCTTTTATTTAAAGCTTTCTCTTTTTTTAGCAAGTTATATGTTTTGAAATAACTATTTA
>CAZCHR010000157.1:0-5663 GCA_964498665.1 uncultured Tenacibaculum sp.
ATATAAGACTGAAAATAAAAAAGAATATAATGAATTAAAGGATTTTTATAAAAGGTATATAAATAATCAAAAAAGAAAAAGTCTTGATTTCAATGAATATTCTTCTAAATTAGAAAGAGATTTATCAGAAAAAATTAATAAGAAATGTAATCTTACTTTTACTGATTTTAGTATTCAAATAAATTATAAAAGGAGTAAGTATGATTTTGTGATTAAAGAAAGTAAATTGACATTATATGGAATATTATCAGTAAATCAGTTTGAGTATGTTTCAGAAAAAATAAAAAGTTTCTCTTCAAATAATTTAAATTATAAGTTACAAAAAGGGTCAGAATATAAATATGATCAAATACAAGCTAGCATAGGTGTTAAGAGTGAAAATTTAAATAATTTATATGATTTCGAATATGAATTACTATTGAATTCTATTTATGAATTTCTTAATAAAGTGAGTAAATATAAAGAAGATGAGTATGCTTCAAGAAAATTGATTAAAAATAATAGTTAATGAATATTCAGCAAAAAATACAATCACTTCGCGATGAATTACGTGAACACAATCATAATTATTATGTGTTAGATAGCGCAACAATATCTGATTATGATTTTGATATAAAACTAAAAGAATTAGAAAAGTTAGAAGTTGAAAACCCTGAATTTTTTGACGCTAATTCTCCAACACAACGTGTAGGAGGAGGAATTACTAAAAACTTCGAAACAGTTACGCATAAAAACCGAATGTATTCTTTAGATAATTCATATTCGAAAGAAGATTTATTAGATTGGGAAAAGCGCATTCAAAAAATGTTAGGAACTGACGAGATTGAATATACTTGCGAGTTAAAATACGACGGAGCATCTATCAATTTAACTTTTGAAAATGGTCAGTTTGTAAAAGCAGTAACGCGTGGGGATGGTTTTCAAGGAGATGATGTTTCAACAAATATTCGAACTATAAAATCTATCCCTTTAAATATAAAAACAGATTTCGTTACTGATTTTGAGATGCGAGGAGAAATTATTTTACCTCTCGATGGCTTTAATAAAATGAATGAAGAACGTGTTGCAAACGGAGAAGAAGAATATCGAAATCCGAGAAATACAGCAAGCGGAAGTTTAAAATTACAAGATAGTGCTGAGGTTGCTAAACGTCCGTTAGATTGCTTGTTGTATCAAGTAGTTACTTCAGAAAGAAAATATAAAACCCATTTTGAGAGTTTAGAAAATGCAAGAAAAGTTGGATTTAAAGTTCCGAAAACAATTACTTTAGCAAAATCGATAAATGAAGTTTTTGAATTTGTAAATTCTTGGGATATAAAGCGTCATGATTTACCTTACGAAACTGACGGAATTGTAATAAAAGTAAATAATTTACAACAACAAGAAGAGTTAGGATATACAGCAAAAGCACCACGTTGGGCAATTGCTTATAAATTTAAAGCGGAACAAGTTTCTACAGTTTTAAATGAAATTACGTACCAGGTTGGTAGAACAGGAGCGATAACTCCAGTAGCAAATTTAGAACCAGTACAGTTGGCAGGAACAACGGTAAAAAGAGCTTCGTTACACAATGCAGATCAAATAGAAAAACTTGATATTAGAGTAAGTGATACTGTTTTTGTTGAAAAAGGAGGTGAGATTATCCCGAAAATTATTGCGGTCGATTTAAGTAAACGACCTGTTGATTCTACACCAACAAAATATGCTATGAATTGCCCTGAGTGTGATACTGAACTTATCAGGAAAGAAGGAGATGCAAAACATTATTGTCCAAATGAATTTGGTTGTGCTCCACAAATAACGGGAAGAATTCAACATTTTATTTCTCGAAAAGCAATGGATATTGATGGTTTGGGAGGAGAAACAGTAGATTTATTGCGTAAAGAAGGTTTAATTCAGAATTATGCAGATTTATATGATTTAACGGTAGAACAAGTTATTCCGTTAGAGCGTATGGCAGAAAAGTCTGCTCAAAATATGGTTGCTGGAATTTTGAAATCGAAAGAAATTCCGTTTGAAAAAGTATTGTTTGCTTTAGGAATTAGATTTGTAGGAGAAACCGTAGCAAAGAAGTTAGCAAAGCATTTTAAATCGATTGATAATTTAATGACAGCAGATTTAGAAACTTTAATAGCTGTTGATGAAATTGGAGATAGAATCGCTCAAAGTATTATAGATTTTTCTAACGATTTAGGGAATATTCAATTGGTTGACAGATTAAAATCATACGGAGTACAATTAGAAGTTTCCACAGAAAGCTTAGAAGGGCATACTGATAAACTTGTAGGAAAGGTATTTGTAGTTTCAGGAGTTTTTCATCAAATGAGTAGAAATGAATTGAAGAAAGCTATCGAAGATAATGGTGGTAAAGTAAGTTCATCAATATCTAAAAAAACAACCTATGTTGTTGCTGGAGATAATATGGGACCAAGTAAACTTACTAAAGCTGAAAATTTAGATATACCAATTATTTCAGAGCAAGGTTTTATTGATATGATTAATTAAATTAATAATTTAAAAATGACCAAACAAATTAAAACGACCATAGCATCAATTGTATTTTTATTACTAGCAATTACTGATGTTTATGCTGTGATTACTCAAAATAAAAGTTTAGAAATGATTTTTAAACCTTTGTTAATGACAACTTTGGTTGTTGTGTATTTGGTGTCAGTAAAAAAGCCTGATTTTTGGTTGATTTCTGCATTGTTTTTCTCCTTTTGGGGTGATGTTTTCTTGTTAGATAAAGCAAATTACTTTGTATTTGGTTTAGCATCATTTTTATTAGCGCATGTTATGTATATAAAAATGACAACTCAGTTTTTAACAAACAAAGCAGTGAGTAAAATTGTTTTAGCAGCTATTTCGTTTGTATTGTTGTTTACGGGATTGTTATTTTTAATTTTTGATAATTTAGGAGAAATGTTAGTTCCGGTAATTGTATACGGAATTACAATCGCAACTTTCGGAGCATCAACATTGTTAAATTATCAGCAAGAAAAATCGACAGCAAATACTTGGTTGTTATTAGGAGCATTGTTGTTTATAGCATCTGATAGTTTAATTGCGTTAAATAATTTTTATCAGCCTAAACATTTGTTTGATGTATCAATAATTATATTATATGTGGTTTCTCAATATTTAATTGTTAAAGCAATGGTTGCTAAAGCAGGATAATTTTATAAATGGAAAAACCAAGACTTACTCGATTAACAAGTATTGTAACCTTACTACAATCAAAAAGGTTACTTACGGCAAGAGAATTAGCTAAAAAATTTGATGTAAGTATTAGAACCATTTATAGAGATATTAGAACTTTAGAAAAGTCAGGAATACCAGTAGTAACCGAAGAAGGAAAAGGATATTTTTTACAAGAAGGATATCAATTGCCTCCAGTAATGTTTTCTGAAGAAGAAGCGAATGCGTTGATAACTGCCGAACAACTTATTTTAAAAAATAAAGATGCTTCGTTTGTTAATAATTATACCAATGCAATTACCAAGATTAAAGCGGTTTTAAAATATTCTCAAAAGGATAAAGCTGATTTGTTGTCTAAAAGAATTGTTTTTAGATTTAATGAAGATAATGAGAAATCGAGTAATTATTTGATGCAATTGCAAATAGCAATTACAAATTTCCAACTATTAGAATTAGAATACCAATCATTACAAAATAATTATACAAAGAGAGTTGTAGAACCTTTTGCAGTGTATAGTACCAATTTAAATTGGTTACTCATTGCTTTTTGTAGGTTGCGCAATGAGTTTAGAGCTTTTAGAATAGATTGTATTCAGAGTTTAAAAAATACAGAAAGTCATTTTGAACCTCACAATATGACTTTAGAAGAGTATTTTAAAATATGTGAGGAAAAATATAAAAAGCACCCCTGACAATCCTTTGTCATAATTCACTTTTATTTTTGTAGAAATATTTAAAAATATAAAATGAGCACATTAAAAAAAGAAGCATTTTACGTAGTTGGAATTTCAGTAAGAACTACAAACGAAAATGGAAAAGCAATGCAAGACATACCAGCTTTGTGGCAGCAATTTATGGAGGGTAATATTCTAGAAAAGCTTACAAATAAAGTAAGTAATGAAATTTACGCTGTTTATACAGATTATGAAAAAGACCACACTAAACCTTATACAATGATTTTGGGTTGTAGAGTAGAAAATTTAAACGATATACCTGAGGGAATGATTGGTAAAAAGGTTGAAGAAACTAATTATAATAAATTTGTGGCTAAAGGAGATTTAACAAAAGGAGCAGTGGTTAATGAATGGATGAAAATATGGAATTCAGATATTGATAGAGCATTTACTTCAGACTTTGAAGTGTATGGTGAAAAATCACAAAATCCAACTAATGGAGAGGTTGAGATTTTTATAGCATTAAATTAAATGACGGATTTAGATAATTTTTATTTTGATAAAGAAGAGCCAATAAAAGGATGTTTGTTGGCTTTAAAAAGTATTATACAAAATTATCACCCAGAATTTAAACAACAATGGAAATATAGATTGCCTTGTTTTATGTATCAGAATAAAATATTTTGTTATTTATGGATAGACAAGAAAACACAATTTCCGTATATAGCAATAGGGAAAGGAGTACAAATTGAACATCTAGATTTAATTCAAGGAAATAGAACTTTTGTAAAGTTACTGATGATAAACCCAGAAGAAGATATTCCTGTTGAAAAAATCCATTATATTTTTGATATGGCTATGGATTTGTATTAAAAAAAAAGGATTAAGATGTAGGTGTCTTAATCCTTTTTTCTTTTCAAATAAAAACGAAGTTGAAAGTGTTGTATTAAAATAATTTTGGGATATTATTTCTTACTTTCAACTAGTTAGACGTATTAATTTTAAAAATCTTACATATGTTAAAAAAGAATATTTTTGCGAGTATGAAAAAAATAATTTTACTATTCTTAATAGCATTTATATCTTGTGAAAAAGAAATTATAAATCTTCGTTTTGTAAACGAGTACATCATAAAAGACTCTTTATTTTTTAACGAGAGTATCATAGGTGGTATTTCGGGGATAGATTATAATAATGAAAATTATTATATGGTTGTTGACGATGCTAAAATGCCTAGGGTTTTGGTTGGTGATATTATAGTTAAAAATGACTCAATAAAATCGGTTAAATTCCAAAAAGTAATTAGGTTAAATGATACTTTATGTGATTTTTATAATAATAATGCATTAGATTTAGAATCTGTTTTTGTAAACAATGAAACTATTAATTTAGTTAGTGAGGGTTCTATTAGAAAAGGGAAAAATCCAACAGTTTTTAAAACAAACGCGAAAGGTAAGTTTATAAAAGAAATAGAAATACCAAGCTGCTTTAAGGCGAAGTCTATTGCAAAACCAAAACATAACGGAGCTTTTGAAAGTTCGTCAAAGAGTTTTGATGAAAAAGGTTTTTGGGTAGCTATGGAAGCTCCTTTAGAAGTTGATGGTGAAGAACCAACATTTCATAAAACAATATCACCAATAAGAATAACCTATTTTGATAATAAAACAGATAAAGCAACAAAACAATTTGCTTATCAGTTAGAAAAAATTGATAAACCTTCAAAAGGAAAAATAAACTTATTGAGTTAGTCATTTAATTTCCGTATATTATATTATTTAAACATTGAGACAT
>CAZCHR010000158.1:0-5455 GCA_964498665.1 uncultured Tenacibaculum sp.
ATTGTTTATTACTTATATCTGCCCAATTTTGATTGGATTTAATTTCTGAAGCGCTAATAAAACGTTCCCATAAACGACGAGGAATATCAGTAAAAGGAGATTTTAAATTCACTTGCTTTTTAGGTTGTGATTTTTTTAAATTTTGAAGTTCTTCCAAAACCGAATCAAAATCTTGTCCTAGCCAATTTACTTCTACGTTATATTGATAATTCTTTTCGGCTAAAATTCTTGCGCCGAAAGCTGATAGTTTTAAAATAGCAGGTCCACTCAATCCCCAATGTGTAATTAATAAAGGCCCTGAATTTTCTAAATTGGTTCCGACTAATTTAACTTCTGCATTTGGTACTGCGATTCCGCCCAAATCAATAATTCGTTTGTCTTTTATATTAAAGGTAAACAAAGAAGGTACAGGTTCGATAATGTTATGATCTAAGGTTTTGCATAAATCCCACACTTTTTTTGAGCTTCCGGCTGCAATAACTAAATAATTAGCTTCAAATTGTTTTTCTTTAGTGGTAACAATCCATCTGTCATTTTGTTTAGAGACTGAATTTACACCGTGATTTTTTAATACTTTAATTCCTAAGTCATCAACAACGTTTTGAAAACAATCAATAATTGCTTGAGATGTATTTGCTTCAGGAAATGCTCGATTATCACTTTCTATTTTCAAAGGAACACCTTTGTTGTCGAACCACTCAAATGTATCACCCGTCATAAACTGATGAAAAGGCCCTAATAGTTCTTTTTCTCCACGAGGATAGAATTTTGTTAGCTCTTTTGGCTCAAAACAAGCATGCGTAACATTGCATCTTCCACCGCCAGAAATTTTAACTTTTTGTAAAACCTCTTTTCCTTTTTCAAGAATGGTAATGTCTAAATCAGGGTTAGTTTCTTTAGCGTTAATTGCAGTAAAAAAACCTGCAGCTCCACCACCAATTATTATTACTTTTTTCATTATAAAAACATTTGTTTATAAGGAATAACGGTATTGTACCCTTTATTATTGAAGTATTTAGCAGTGTCTTCATTCCCTGTAGCTAGTATAAAATCACCACCCCAAGCTCCTAAGCTTTTTATTTCGCCGAAATAATCAGAGAACAGGTGTTTTTTTACAGGTTCTTGTTTTATAATTGAACTAATAATATGTTCGTGTTCAATAATTATATTGTTTAAGTTTTTAGAAGAATCAGCTTTTAAAAATTTTTGAGTTAAATTATCAATCTCAGAAATTAATGTTTTTGCCTCTTCTTTATTTTGTTTGTATTGTGCAATACCTTCACGACTATTTTGTTTTTGATTTAAATACACAAAAAACAGTTCATTTGTAAAGTTAGGATTGAATTTCACCTCTTCAATTATTGGTTTCTTGTTTTCTAATTGATATAAAATTGGAGAGTTATTACTTGCGCATGCAATGTCATATCCGCTACCAGAAAAAGCATTCCATAATAAAGTAAACGGATTTACATTTGCCCAAGTGGCAATATTATTTATTAAGGTTGATGAGCTTCCTAATCCCCAATTTTGTGGGAATGTTAAATTTGTTTTTACAATAAATCCATTTTCAGAATTTAAAAATTGTGAATTTAATCGTCTTGCTTCTGATAAAATATCACGTAAAGTTTCAGCAATGAATTCAGCACTTCCTTCTTTATTAGAATTAAAAGTAGCTGAGGTTAAACGAAGTTTAGGTAAATCGAAACTAGCTTCAAACCAGCATTCTCCTGTGTTTGTAAAACTTCCCCAAATAAGTTGAGGTTCTTTAATAGGTGTAACGATTAAATCTTGACCAAATTTTGTTGGAACTGCTAAAGAGGTTGCTCCATCAAGAACAACATATTCACCAGTTAATAATAATTTTCCGTTGCTGTAAAACTTATTCAAAATTACTTTCTTAATTCATTAAATTTATCAACTACAGCGCTATGAGAAACTGTTTTGTTTTCAAAATAATTTGTAATTATTTCTTTTTCGTCAATAGACGCTCCTAATTGATTTAAAATATTTTGCAAGTGCATTTTCATATGTCCATGTTGAATACCTTTAGTTGTCAAAGCACGTAGAGCAGCAAAGTTTTGAGCTAGTCCTGCAGTTGCAATAATTTGCATTAAATCTCTAGCGCTAGGTTTTTGCATCATGTCTAACGATAATTCTGCCATGGGATGTAAAGAGGTTAAACCTCCAACAGTTCCCAAAGCTAACGGAATTTCAATCCAAAATTTAAAAATCCCATCTATAACAGTACAATGTGTTAAACTTTTATATTGTCCATCTTTAGAGGCGTATGCGTGAACACCGGCTTCAATAGCTCTAAAATCATTTCCGGTTGCTAAAACTACAGCATCAATACCGTTCATAATTCCCTTATTATGAGTTACAGCGCGATAAGGTTCTACTTCGGCTATTTTAACAGCTTGTTCAAATTTTTTAGCAAACTTTTGTGGATTCTCTCCACCTAAATCTTCTACTTTACAACTTACTTCCGCTTTAACTGTACATTCAGGAACGTAATTAGAAAGTATGCTCATTACAATTTCAATATCATCTCGTCTAAAAGTTTTAGCAATAACCTCTAAACAAGAATTGATAAAATTTGCCCCCATGCTATCTTTTGTTTCGAAAGTAACATGAAGTTGATAATAGTTAGCAAGTTTGTCAGTTTTATCAATTAGTTTAATGTCTAAAATACCACCACCACGTTTTTCCATATTTTTAGTTATGGATGCGGTAGCTGCATATAGTTCACTTTTTTGTTGATTGAAATAAGCTTCTAAATCAGTTTTATCACCAGCATACATAAAGTGTACTTGACCGATTTTTGTAGTAGAAATTACTTCGGTTTTAAAACCACCACGAGTACTCCAGTACTTTGCAACTAAAGAAGCAGCTGCAACAACCGAACTTTCTTCAACAACCATTGGTATTACATAATCACGCCCATTAATAACAAAATTAGGAGCAATTCCGTAAGGCATGTAAAAATTAGAAATTGTATTTTCTATAAAATCATCATGTAGTTGCTGTAGTTTAGTATCAACGTTCCAATACTGTTTTAAAGTTTTTGTAATTTCAGGTTGGTTATTAAAATATGTTTCAGCTAACCAATCAATTTTTTCTTCTTTGGTAAGTTTCGAAAATCCAGAAATAATTTTAGACATTCTTTATGTTTATTTTGAGTGGCTCAAAGATAAATGAATCCTGTTAAATTAGGCTTTTTATTTAGGATTTCTAGCTTTTTTGAGTTGATTTTTAATGAATTTTCCGTAAACTTGGCAAACTTTTTATACAAACAACAACTTAAGATGAAAAAAATATTAATATTTTTTATAGGAATATCTACGCTTTTACAAGCTCAGAAAAAAGATATTTCATTAGAAGATATATGGAAAAAAGGCACATTTAGAGCAGATTATATGAATTCTCTAAATTCGATGAATGGAGATTTCTATTCACTTTTAAATTACTCTCAAGGAGGTGCAACTGTAGATAAATATAGTTATAAAACTTTAGAGAAAATTGCTACAATTGTAGATAGTAAAGATTTAGAAGGGTTAAAAAGCTTTCAATCATATACTTTTAATAACGACGAATCAAAATTGATTTTAGGTACTGCCTTTAAACCGATTTTTCGTCGTTCTTTTTTGGGCACATTTTATGTATATGACATTGCAACGAAATCATTAGATTTAATTGGTGAAGATATTCAAGAGCCAACTTTTTCACCAGATAGCAAGAAAATTGCTTATGCAAAAGATAATAACTTATTTATAAAAGATTATTCTAATGCGAATGTAGTTTATCAAATTACTAGTAACGGTAAAAAGAACGAAATTATTAACGGTATTACCGATTGGGTTTACGAAGAAGAATTTGCTTTTGTAAGAGCTTTCGATTGGAGTAAAGACAGTAAGAATTTAGCATATTTACGTTTTGATGAAAGTAAAGTGAAAACTTTTTCAATGGATGTTTATGGAAAAGGAAAATATCCAAGTCAACATGTATTTAAATATCCTAAAGCAGGAGAAGAAAATGCAAAAGTATCGCTGCATATCTTTTCATTGAAAACAAATAAAACGGCTGAAATTAGAGTTGGGGATTACGAATATATTCCAAGAATTAATTGGACTAAAGATAGTAACTTGTTAGCGGTACGTACATTAAATCGTCATCAAAACGATTTAAAAATGTACTTTGTAAATGCAGATTCTTATCAAAGTTCTTTAATTTTAAATGAAACGGATAAAGCATACGTAGATGTAACTGACGATTTAACTTTTTTAGATGATAATAGTTTTATCTGGACAAGTGAGAAAGACGGATTTAATCATGTATATCATTATAATAAAGATGGTAAATTAATTAACCAAGTAACTAAAGGAAACTGGGAAGTAACTTCTTATTATGGATATAATGCTGATAAAAAAACAATTTATTATCAGTCTGTAGAAAACGGTTCTATCAATAGAGGTGTATATAGTATTTCTTTAAAAGGAGTTGATAAAAAGTTGTTAAGCAATCCTTCAGGAACTAATAGAGCATCATTTAGTAAAAATATGCACTACTTTATAAATACATTTTCAGATGTTAATAACCCTAATGTATATACTTTAAGAGATGATAAAGGAACGGTTTTAAAAAGAATAAAAGATAATGCAGCTTTAAAAGAAGTAATTGCAGGATATAACCTAGGTAAAAAAGAATTCTCTACTATCAATGTAAACGGAGAAAGCTTAAATATGTATACAATTAAGCCTGCAAATTTCGATGCAAATAAAAAATATCCTGTATTAATGTACCAATATTCAGGTCCAGGTTCTCAACAGGTAGCAAACCGTTGGAATGGTGCGAATGATTATTGGCATCAAATGTTAGCACAAGATGGTTATATCGTTGTTTGTGTTGATGGTAGAGGTACAGGTTTTAAAGGACGTGACTTTAAAAAAGTAACTTACTTAAACTTAGTAAAGCACGAAACAGAAGATCAAATAGCTGTTGCTAAGAAGTTAGCAGAATTACCTTATGTAGATGCAAAAAGAATTGGTATTTGGGGATGGTCTTTTGGAGGTCATATGAGTACAAATTGTTTGTTAAAAGGAAATGATATTTTTACAACAGCAATTGCTGTTGCTCCAGTAACTACATGGCGTTTTTATGATACTATTTATACAGAGCGTTATATGAGAACTCCAGAAGAAAATCCAGAAGGATATGATGCGAATTCTCCATTAAATTACCCAGAGTTATTAAAAGGAAAATACTTATTAATTCACGGAACAGGTGATGATAACGTACATGTGCAAAATGCATATAGAATGGCTGAAGCTTTAATTCAAGCAAATAAGCAATTCGAATGGGGAATGTATCCAGATAAAAACCACGGTATTTATGGTGGAAACACTCGTTTACATTTGTACACAAAAATGACAAACTTTATTAAAAACAACTTATAAAA
>CAZCHR010000159.1:0-5438 GCA_964498665.1 uncultured Tenacibaculum sp.
CAATAATATTTTTATTCTTTGTTAATACCTCTTTTGTTAATTTATACTTTTTATATTCATCACTAAAATTATAAACATCTACAACTATAACTTGCTCTTTATCAAAACCAAGTTCTTTTTGCATCATATAATTAATTTGATTTCCTACAATTAACATGCTTATGATAAAAAAACCAGAAATTAAAAATTGTAAACCTAACATGATATTTCTTGCTAAATTTCCTTTTCTACTTTTAGACACATTACCTTTTAAAACTTCAACAGCTTTAAAGTTTGATAAATATAATGCAGGAATAATACCTAATAAAAACGAAATACCTATTACAGAAATAAATAAGGTCATTAAAGATTTACCATGTAGTATTGTAATATCTTTTTGAATAAAGTCATTGAAATAAGGTAATGTTAATTCAACAATAATTAAAGATAAAATAAAAGATATAAAACCTTGAATTACTATTTCGAATACATACTGAAATATTAATTGATTTTTAGAAAGTCCTAAAGTTTTCTTTACTCCTACTTCTTTTGATCTTTGACTTGCCGATGCAATTGATAAATTAATAAAATTTACACAAGAAATAATAATTAGTAGAATAGATAAACTTAATAAAACCATTAATAACTGATAATTACCTGTTCCGCTTGGACCAGCTCTTTTAGCTGTATTATGCAAATAAATAGTATCTAATTTATCTAATAAAACAGTAGGGATAGAATATTTTTTTTCAAATTCTACCATGCTAATACCTTCTTCTTCTGCAAATTTTTCATAAGTATTAACAATTACGTCATCCATTTTTTGTTTAACAACTGCTAAATCAGATCCTTTAATAATTTTACAGAATAATTCATTATTATGATTTTCCCAATTAACTTCAAAAGGCTCTTCGAATTGCATTAATAAATCTGGTTCATGATGAGAATTTTTAGGTAACTTATATACACAAGAAACTATATAATTGTTTCCATCAATTTTTACAGAATTACCTACAGCTTTTTTTCCTTTAAAAATACGTTCTGCATATACTTTTGATATTGCAATATTTGTTCTTGTTTCTGAGAATTTATCTACAGAACCTTCAATTATCTCATAAGGAAAGAAGTTGAAAAATTGAGGGTCAGTAAAAATTGTTTTTTCGTTAAACTCAGAAACATTACCATATTGAATAACTCTACTTCTATAAAGAGGTTGCACCATTAACCCCTCTGTTACTTCTGGTATTTCTTTAGGGTATGTTATATACATTCCTGCATTAACAGTAAACCAGACCTCTCCGCTTTTAGGTTGCTTTATGTTTACTCTATAAACATCATCTTTATTTGGGTTCCATTGATTGTAACTATTTTCTTCATTTAAATATAATAAAACAAATAATAATCCTGCTAAACCTAAAGTTAAACCACTTACATTTATTAATGTATTTAACCAGTTTTTTTTACTATCTCTAAAAAATATTTTAAACCACGTTTGTATCATAATTCTTATTCTTTTAATTTATTATTGAACTAAAACGTCAACTTTATGAATATTTTCTTTTTGAGAAATAATCTCGCCATCTTTTAAAGTAATAATTTTTGATGAAAATTGAGCGTCGTAAGATGAATGTGTTACCATAACAATTGTTGCACCCGAAACATGTAACTCTGTTAAAAGTTCCATAACATCATTACCGCTTTTACTATCTAAATTACCTGTAGGTTCATCTGCAAGAATTAATTTAGGATTAGTTACTAAAGCTCTAGCAACTGCTACACGCTGTTGCTGTCCTCCTGATAATTGTAAAGGATAATGTTTTGCTCTGTGAGCTATACCTACTCTTTCTAAAATATCATTAACACGTTGTTTTCTTTCTGAAGATTTAACTCCATTATAAATTAAAGGAAGTTCAATATTTTCATAAACAGATAGCTCATCTATTAAATTAAAATTTTGAAATACAAATCCTACATTCGCTTTTCTTATACCTGCTCGTTGCTTTTCATTAAAGTTAGCAACTTCTACTCCGTCAAATAGATAACTACCATTATTTGGAGCATCTAATAAACCTATTATATTTAATAAAGTTGATTTCCCGCAACCTGAAGCTCCCATTATTGATACAAATTCTCCTTTTTTAACTTCTAAGCTTAAATTATTTAAAGCAGTTGTTTCTATCTCTTCTGTTTTATAAACACGTACTAAATTTGTTATTTTAATCATCTTATATATTTTTAATTTCTTTGTTTTTTATTTAATATTTACTTCTTCAATATTTTTAAAATCATCATAACTAGAAGTAATTATTTTATCTCCTTCTTTTAATCCACCCAATATTTCATAATAAAAAGGATTTTCCCTTCCTATTTTTATTTTTCTTTTTACAGCACTGTTTTCAGAGTCTAAAACAAAAACCCATTTACCAACTGTACTCTGATAAAATTGACCTTTAGGTAATAATAATGCCTTACTATTATTTGATAAAAATATTTTACTTTTTAAAGACATTCCTCTTTTTATTGATTTAGGTAAAGAATCTTTATTAAATTTAAACTCAACTTCAAACTGACCACTCACTACTTCTGAATGTATTTTACTTAAATTAATTGAGTAATTCTCTGTATTAATAAAAACACTACCCTTAACTCCTTTTTTTAATTTAGATATATAATACTCATCTACTTTGGCTACTAATTTATAACCATTAAGTACATCTATTTTACCAATTGATTGCCCTTGATTATAATTTTCACCTAAAATGGTGTTAAATGATGATAATAAACCTGTTACTGGTGCCTTTACAATAAAATTTTCTTTGTTTTTTCTTAATAAATCTAAACTTTTTTGCATATTTTGAATAGAAATATTTATTCTTGATAATTGAACGTCTCTACTCTTTTTTTCTTCAGAAACACTTTGTTTGATTACTCCATTTCTTTTTTTCTGAAAATTATATTCTTGTGTAGATTTTTGAAAATTATTTTTAGCAATTACTCCTTTACCATAAAGTGTAGTATCTAATTTATATTGACGAGTTGCATTTCTATAATCATTATTAATACTTAATAATTGTTGGTCTAAATTTAATTGTTGATTTTTAATATTAACACGAATGTTTCTTAAATTATTAATTTGTTCAACAATTGCAGTTTCTTGAGTTAAATAGTTTAGTTCAGCATTAGGATTATATACTTTTAATAACGGAGTTCCTTTTTTTACCATTTGTCCACTTTCAACAAATATTTCAGATACAGATCCCCCTTGAATTACATTTACTAATACGGTAGTTTTAGGCTCTACTCTACTATTAAATATTAAAACATCTTCAAACTCTCCTTCAGTAACTTTACTGATTATTAAATCACTCTTTTTAAGATTTATCTGTTTTTTTCGAGTTAGATTCATAAAAATAATACTCCCCAATAACAATATTGGTAATCCCCATAATAACATCTTTTTTGTTGTTTTCTTTTTAGGTGTAATTTGCTTGTCCATTTTATTTTTATTCGTTTGATATATTAAACACCATTAATATGCCAAGAGAAAACAAATATTCAAAGCACTAATAATCAATACATTAGATTTATTAACATATTCTAAAGTGTCCAAAAACGAACATTTATTTGTTCATTTTCATACAATTAACTAACTATGTAGTATGAGAAAAAAAGAAGCCACGATATTAATTGTAGATGATGATGATGATATATTATTTTCAGTACGAATAAGCTTAAAAAAATATTTTACAGAAACTATCACGGTTAATAACCCTAAAAAAATAAGTAATCATTTAACTGAAAAAGTGATTGATGTTGTTTTATTAGATATGAATTATCGGATTGGTTATGAAGATGGTAAAGAAGGATTGTATTGGTTAAATTATATTAAAGAAGTTAGTCCTGAAACTACAGTGCTTTTAATGACTGCTTTTGGTAGTGTTAATTTAGCTGTTGATGCTATTAAAAAAGGCGCTACCGATTTTATTCTAAAACCTTGGAATACTGAAAAACTGTATGGTATTGTAAATTCTGGTGTAGAATTAGCACGATCTAAAAGAAAAAACACACAATTAGAAACAGTTCAAAAGTTAAACGATAAAGACTTTCATAAACAAACAGAGCATATTATTGGTAAATCTGCAGTTATGGAATCTGCAGTTAATTTAGCTCATAAAGTAGCTCCTACAGATGCTAATATTTTAATTTTGGGAGAAAACGGAACTGGTAAATATGTATTTGCCAAAGAGATTCATTTAAAATCGGAACGTAAAAATTATCCTTTTATTCATGTTGATTTAGGTTCTTTAAATGAAAACTTATTTGAAAGTGAGTTATTTGGTTATGCAAAAGGAGCTTTTACAGATGCCCATAAAGATACTGTTGGTCGTTTTGAGTTAGCCAAAGGAGGAACTATTTTTTTAGATGAAATTGGTAACCTTCCACTATACTTACAATCAAAATTATTAACTGTTGTTCAAAACAGAAAAGTAACCCGATTAGGTGAAGGCAAAGAACGTGATATTGATGTACGTATAATATGTGCTACTAATGCTAATGTTCATAAAATGGTAGATGAACAAACTTTTCGTCAAGATTTATTATTCAGGATTAATACGATTGAATTAAATCTACCTCCTCTTCGTGATCGTATTGGTGACATAGAATTATTAGCAAATCACTTTTTAAAAAAATTGAACCATAAATATAGAAAATCAATTAATGGATTTAATAAAGATGCTATTAATGGATTAAAGAAATACCATTGGCCAGGGAATATTAGAGAAATTGAACATATTATAGAACGTGCAGTAATTATTACTGATAACATTCAAATTCAGTTAGAAGATTTACATTTTTCAACCAAAAAACTAGACAACTCTTTACCTAATAATTTAAATTTAGAAGAAACAGAAAAACTATTAATAGAACAAGCTTTAAAAAAACATCAAGGTAACATATCAAGAGCTGCAAAAGATTTAGGTTTAACAAGAGCAGCATTGTATAGACGATTAGAAAAACATCAATTATAAATGGGTAGTTCACAATATATTCAATTAATAAGTAGAGTTTTATTTCTTGTTTTTAATGGTATTATTATTTTTTATAGCTTAAACAAAAGTCTATACATAAATACCTTAGGTTTTACATTGCTTTTTTTATTTCAATTATATTTATTGATAGATTATATAAAAAATCAATTTAATGATGTTGAAAAATCAATAGACTGTTTACTTCACAATGATTATTCTAACACAATTTCTTCTAAAAAAAGACAAAACTCATTACATAATAAAACAGCTTTATTACTTGATAAACATAGAAAACAAGATATTTTAAAGTCATCTGAAGCCCTTATTCTTACTAATATTATAGAAAGTTTAAGCATAGGTGTATTAATATTAAGAAAAAATACTGAGAACGATATTGCTGTTTTTCAAATAAACAATGCTTTTACAGAG
>CAZCHR010000160.1:0-5429 GCA_964498665.1 uncultured Tenacibaculum sp.
AATAAAATTAAATAAAAAAACCATTTCTTTAAGAAATGGTTTTTTTATTTAATTTTTTAAAATATTTCTTATTCTTTAGCAGGTAATATTTTTCCAGTACATTCACCAAAACCAATACGAACTTCATCATTTTGAGAGTAACCTCTCATAATTACAGTATCATGATCGTTAATAAATTTACGTTCAGAACCGTCATTCATTTTAATAGGGTTTTGACCTCTCCATGTTAACTCTAGCATAGAACCAAAGCTATCTTTAGTTGGTCCAGAAATTGTTCCAGAACCCATCATATCACCAGCATTTACAGGACAACCATTAACTGTATGATGTGCTAATTGTTGTGCCATTGTCCAATACATATATTTAAAGTTCGAATTACAAACTACGGTTTCTTCTTTTCCTTCTGGTTGAATAGCCATTTGTAAATTAATATCTAAACTATCTTTACCTTCTTTCTTTAAATACGGTAAAGGTTCGTGTACTTGCTTTGGATTATCAACTCTAAAAGGTTCTAAAGCATCTAAAGTTACAATCCAAGGAGAAATTGTTGAAGCAAAATTCTTTCCTAAGAAAGGACCTAAAGGAACATATTCCCAAGCTTGAATATCACGAGCAGACCAATCATTAAATAATACTAATCCGAAAATATATTCATCAGCATCTTCAATTGGAATTCTATCTCCTAAATCATTAGCAACAGTAGTAATAAATGCCATTTCTAATTCAAAATCTAATAATTTTGAAGGTCCGAAATTAGGTTTAGTTTCACCTTCATTAGGTCTTTGTTGACCAATAGGACGACGTATAGGAGTTCCTGAAGGAATAATAGAAGAACTTCTACCATGATAACCAATTGGAATTTGTAACCAATTTGGGAATAATGCATTTTCTGGATCTCTAAATAAAGAACCTACATTTGTAGCATGTTCTTTACTAGCATAAAAATCGGTATAATCGCCTACAGAAACTGGTAGTTGCATTTCTACATCTTCCATTCTAAAAATTACTTTATCCTTATGCTCTGCATTATCACGTAATTTACCATTGGTTACATCAAAAATGTCAGCAATTTTATTTCGTACTAAACGCCAAGTTTTACGTCCGTCAGCAATAAAATCGTTTAAAGTATCTTGTAAGAAAATATCGTCTGTTAAAGGAATGTCTTCAAAATAACCTAATTGATGTAATGCTCCTAAATCTATAGCAAAATCACCAATTCTTGTACCAATAGTTACAATATCATCTTTAGTTATAAACACTCCAAAAGGAATATTTTGAATAGGAAAATCAGAGTTTTTATCAACAGATAACCAAGATTTCCTGTTAGGATTATTAGCAGTTATTTTCATCGAAATTGTTTGTTATTTTATTCATCAAACCTACATATTTTTTTCAATTTAAACGAATTTGAAGCTTAAAATTTATAAAAATCATTTAATTATTAATTAGAATAATAATCACGCTATTTTGGTTAAAAATAATGTAGAATATGCATAAATTTTGATTGATAAAATTACTACATTTGAACTCTTATTTAACAACACACACAGATGCAAAAAGATCATCAAATATTTGATTTAATTCAAGAGGAAAAAGAACGACAACTTAATGGTTTAGAGTTGATTGCTTCTGAAAATTTTGTAAGCGAGCAAGTAATGCAAGCGCAAGGTTCTATTTTAACTAATAAATATGCCGAAGGATATCCAGGTAAACGTTATTACGGTGGATGTGAAGTAGTAGATATTATTGAACAAATTGCAATTGATAGAGCTAAAGAGTTATTCGGTGCAGAATATGTAAATGTTCAACCACATTCTGGTTCTCAAGCTAATACTGCAGTTTTTGCAGCTTGTTTAAAACCAGGTGATACTATTTTAGGTTTTGATTTATCTCATGGAGGTCATTTAACACATGGATCTTCAGTAAATTTCTCTGGAAAACTATATAATCCTGTATTCTATGGAGTTAGTAAGGAAACAGGAATTATTGATTATAATCATTTAGAGCAACAAGCAAAAGAACATAAGCCAAAGTTAATTATTGCTGGAGCTTCTGCTTATTCTCGTGATATTGATTTTAAAAAGTTTAGAGAAGTAGCAGATAGTGTAGATGCTGTTTTAATGGCTGACATTTCTCATCCTGCAGGTTTAATTGCTAAAGGAATCTTATCAGATCCATTACCTCATTGTCATATTGTAACAACTACTACTCATAAAACTTTAAGAGGTCCAAGAGGAGGGATGATTATGATTGGTAAAGATTTTGAAAACCCTTTTGGATTAAAATTAAAATCTGGAAAGCTAAAGAAAATGTCAACTTTACTTAATTCTGCAGTTTTTCCTGGAAATCAAGGTGGACCTTTAGAGCATGTTATTGCTGCTAAAGCAGTTGCTTTTGGTGAAGCTTTAACTGATGATTTTTTAGAATATCAAATTCAGGTAAAAGAAAATGCTCAAGCAATGGCAAAGGCATTTATAGCTAAAGGATATGATATTATTTCTGGAGGAACAGATAACCATTGTATGTTAATTGATTTACGTAATAAAGATATTACTGGTAAAGAAGCTGAAGAAGCTTTAGGAAAAGCTGAAATTACAGTAAATAAAAACATGGTTCCGTTTGATACTCAGAGTCCTTTTGTAACTTCAGGTATTCGTGTAGGTACTGCAGCTGTTACTACTCGTGGGTTAAAAGAAGATGACATGCAAACTGTTGTAGATTTAATTGACGAAGCTTTAATGAATGCAACTAACGACGAAGTTTTAGAGCAAGTAGGAGAGAAGGTTTATGACTTAATGCATCAGAGAAGATTATTTATACAATAATTAAAATAATATAAAATGAAAAAAATAATATTAGTAGTAGCTATAGCTTTTAGTTTATCAGGATATTCTCAAGATAATTTACAAGAACAGAAAGATGCTTATACATTAGTAGAGTTAATATCTAAACCAACTTTCAAACCAATTATAAAGCAATTTAGTGGTATGATAAAAGCTGAAAATATTGAAGTTTTTGAAAAAGAAATTGAAACTACTTTTCCAGAGCTTTTTAAAGGCTTAAGTGAGTTATATGTTCAGGAATTTACTCATGACGAAATAAAAGGTTTAATTAAATTTTATCAATCTGAATTAGGTAAGAAAATAGCGTCTAAACAAGGTTTAATGGCTCAAAAAGGTATGATGTTAGGTCAGAACTGGGGAATGAAAGTTCAAGGAATGATGTCTAAATATCAATAAATTATATCTAAAACAAAAAAGCGACCAAATGGTCGCTTTTTTTATTCATCATCATTAGCTCTTTCTATAATATTTTGAGGAAGTGCTTTTTTTGCTTTTGCACCCATTTTCTTTAGTTTTTCTACACTTGTAATTAAATTACCTCGACCATCTACTAACTTATTCATAGCGGAATTATAATCAGCTTTAGAAGCATCAATTTTTTTACCAATTCCTATTAAATCGTTTAATAATCCATCAAACTTATCATATAACGCACCTGCTTGTCTTGCAATTTCAATAGCATTTCGTTGTTGTTTTTCATTATTCCACATGGTATCAATAGTACGTAAAGTAGCTAATAGTGTAGTAGGTGTAACAATAACAATATTTTTTTCGAAAGCTTTATTATATAAAGTATTATCTTGATTTAAAGCTACAGCAAAAGCAGGTTCTATCGGAACAAATAATAAAACAAAGTCTGGAGACTCTATTCTATAAATATCCTCATATTTTTTTTCTGATAATTGTTCTACATGACGTTTTAGTGAATTTACATGTTCTTTTAACAAACGTTCTTGTTCGTTCTCATCCTCAGAATTAACATATTGTTCATAAGCGGTAAGAGATACTTTAGAATCAACAATCATTTTTTTATTGTCAGGTAGATGAATTACAACATCTGGTAATACACGAGTACCTTCGTCATTTGTAAAACTTTGTTGAACATAATATTCTCTATCTTTTTCTAAACCCGATTTTTCTAAAACACGTTCTAAAACTAATTCTCCCCAATTACCTTGAGCTTTACTATCTCCTTTTAATGCTTTTGTTAAATTAATAGCTTCTTTACTCATTTGAGTATTCAATTCTTTTAAGCCTAATAATTGTTCTTTTAAAGCAGAATGCATTGAAATGCTTTCTTTTTGAGAATCATCTACTTTTTTCTCGAAAGTTTTTATTTTCTCTTGTAAAGGATTTAAAATATTTTGAATATTCTCTTTATTTTGTGCAGTGAACTTAGTTGATTTCTCATCTAAAATCTTATTAGCTAAATTCTCGAATTCCTTTGTAAATTTATCTTGTAGTTTTTCAACTTCATCTTTGTTTTCATTTAATTTTAATTGCAAGTTTTTCAATTCTTCATTTTTTCTTGCTAACTCAATAGATGAAAATTCTTTTTCTCTACGAATTTCTTCAGTTTCTTTCGACTTTTCTTCTAATCTATTTTGAATATCTTTTTTTTGAACTTCAATATTTGAGTGATTGTTCTTTAAAGAAGAAACTTCTTTTTCTAAATCAGCAACAAGCTGTTTAACTTTAAGTTTAGATAAAAGATTCCCTATGATAAAACCTAACACTAAGGTAGATAAAGCAATTAATAAAATTAAAAGAGTCGTATTCATTAGAAATTATGTAAATTTAAGTCAACAAATATAACACAAGATAGGGTAAAAGTATTTGATTTTGATAAGGAAAACCGTATCATTGGTGTTTAATAAAAATAAATGATATCTAAATTTATATATACTAAAATTTTAGGATGGAAATTAGTTGGAGACTTTCCTAGAAACCTAAAAAAATATATTGTTATTGGAGCTCCACATACCAGCTGGAAAGATTTTCCTATTGCCGTTTTAGCTCGTAATTCTTGGAATGTGAAAATTAATTTTATAGGTAAAGCATCTTTATTTAAACCACCTTTTGGTTTTATATTTAGAAGTTTAGGAGGTGCACCTGTTAATAGATCTAAAAGCACTAATAAGGTAGATGCTATTATCAATGTTTTTAATAAACATGATGAGTTTCGTTTAGCTTTATCTCCCGAAGGGACAAGAAAAAAAGTTAAAGAATGGAAAACAGGTTTTTATTATATAGCTAAAGGAGCAAACGTACCAATTGTAATGTTCACGTTTGATTTTGAAAACAAACAAGTAAAACTATCTGAACCTTATTATACAACAGACGATATAAATAAAGACTTTAATTATTTTTATGATTTTTATAGAGGTATTAAAGGAGCAAAACCAGAATTATTTTTTGTGCCAAAAAAACATAAATAAAATATCATGTGACTTTACATAAAATAATGTGTCATAAAAGTATACAAAAAGATCCCCTTTTTGTATATTAGGCTCCTGCGGGAGCTTTTTTATTTAATAACCTGAGTTCGATTAATAAAAAGTGAGTTGATTAGTTTTAATAGTTTGA
>CAZCHR010000161.1:0-5355 GCA_964498665.1 uncultured Tenacibaculum sp.
ATAAACCTGTTTATCAAAATCAAATAAAACAGAAACTAAATGTATAACTCAAAAACTTTTAATTATTTATTAGTGTCAGCTTTATCAACTACGATGCGGTTTTCGCGATTTGCAATCTCCCAAGCAGTATGAAAAACTAAACGAGTTCTATTTTCTAACAATTGATAGTTAATTTTATCTGGAGTGTCAGTTGGTTGATGATAATCAGCATGTGTTCCGTTAAAGTAGAAAATAATTGGAATATTGTGTTTTGCAAAATTATAATGATCAGAACGGTAATAAAAACGATTAGGATCATTTTCATCGTTATATTTATAATCTAAATCAATATTAGTGTATTTTTTATTTATTGCTTCAGAAACATTATGTAATTCGGTACTTAATTTATCTGCACCAATTAAATATACATAATTAGGGTTTCCTTTATGACGATCATCAACACGACCAATCATATCAATATTTAAGTTTGTAACAGTGTTAGCTAACGGAAAAGTTGGATTTTCAGTATAGTATTTTGAACCTAATAAACCTTTTTCTTCACCAGTTACGTGTAAAAATAATATTGAGCGCTTTGGCCCTTTACCAGTATTAACAGCTTTTTTAAAAGCTTCAGCGATTTCTAATATTGCAACAGTACCAGAACCATCATCATCTGCACCATTATAAATTTTTCCGTTTTTAACTCCTTCGTGATCTAAATGAGCTGAAATTACTATAATTTCATCAGGTTTTTCTGAACCTTTAATAAAAGCAAGAACATTTTCAGAGTCATTTAAAGTCATTCCACGACGATTATTACTTAAATAAGCAGAAGGAACTTCTTGAAAATAATCATCTCCACCTAAAGGAGATTTTATTCCTTGACTAATGTAAAAATCTTTTAAATAGTTTACAGCTTTTTTTTGTCCAGGTTCACCAGTATCACGACCTTCAAATTCATCAGAAGCGTATACAAATAAGTGTTTTCCCAAATCTTTAGCAGTAATGGTTTTTGCAAACTTTTCAGAATAATCTACATTCGAATCATTATCGTTGCTTGTTGTGTCTTTACTTGATCCACAAGCTACAAGTGCTATTGCACTTGCGATATATAATAATTTTTTCATCAATATTTAATTAGGTTTTAAGTTTCATTAACAATCAAAAGTAATAACTTGAAACTAGGTTGCAAATTTAATTTTTCTTTATTATGAACTGTTTTAATGTTTTGTTAAAACTTATAAGTTCTTTAGGGAATAATTCATCAAAAGCATTTTTGTTAATAAGTTCTTTTGATGTGCCATTGTAAATTTTATTTTCTGATAACAGTATAAATTCATCAGCTAGTTGAATAGCAAGATTAACCTCGTGTGTAGAAATAATAATTGTTTTACCAGTTTGTTCAACTAATTTTTTTAATAACGAGAATATTTTAAAAGTATGATGAATGTCTAGGTGAGCTGTTGGTTCATCTAAAATTATAATTTCGGTATCCTGAGCTAATGCTCTAGCGATTAAAACTCTTTGTAATTGACCATCACTTAATTCGTAAAAACGTTTATCTTTTAAATGATGGATTTCTGTTTGTTCAATAGCCCAAGTTATTTTTTTTAAATCATTTACAGATAGTTTATCAATCCAGTTGGTGTAAGGTTGTCTCCCTAAAGCGATGAGTTCAAAAACGGTTAATTGACTTAAAGGAAGTCTTTCGGTAAGTACCAAACTTAATGCGGTGGATAACTCTTGATTTGTATAGTTGTATAGTTTTTTTTGATTAATTTCTATAGACCCGCTTATAGGCTTTTGAACTTTAGATAATGTACGTAATAAAGTAGATTTTCCTATTCCGTTTTTTCCTAAAAGAGCAATAAATTTTCCTTTTTCAATAGAAAAATTGATATCAGAAGCGATAATATTTTGCATCTTCTTTTTTTGATAACCAATAGTAAGGTTTTCAGTTTTTAATACGATATGTTTTTCTATTTGTTTGATGATTTAAATTTTTGCTTTTAATATAAATGCAATTGTTTTAGTTTTCCATTAGGAAAATACTCCTTAGAAACACCTTTAATTTTATTGTCTTTATAATGCCACTCAAAAATTAAATTTCCATCAATATCATATTCTTTTGAGTAGCCATTTAACTTTCCATTAGAGTAAAGATATTTATACCTCTTTTCTCCAGTTATAAAATATTCGGTAGAAATTCCCTCAGGAACACTATTTACATAGTTAAAAATAATATGTGTTTTGCCATTTTTGAAATATACTTTTTCCGAAACTATATTATTGTTATCATAAATCAAGGTTCTTTCTTTTTCACCAGAAGATAAATAAGATACTGCTTCACCATTTAATTTATTGTTTTTATAATTAAAAGTGACTCGTTTTTTATTATTAATAGAGTATTGAGTTTGTTTTAATATTGAATCATTTCGATATAACCAAACTACTTTTTTTATGGTATCATTTTTTTTAATGTATTGTAAAGATTCACCTTCTAAAAGACCATTTTTAAAAAGGTATTCAAATTCTAAAAAACCATCAATATTATATTCTTTTTTAATTCCATCCACTTTTTCATTTGAATTTAGGAAATAAGAAGTTTTGATTTTTCCATTATCAAATTTTTTAATAATGTTTTTATTTTTTATGGTTGAGCAGGAAATAAGTATTAATAATAAACCAATTTTTTTATACATATATTTTCTTTTTTCGTACTAATAACCAAATTACTATTGGAGCTCCAAATAATGAAGTTATAGCATTTATAGGTAAGGTGAATTGACTTGTTGGTAATTGCGCTATAGAGTCGCAAATTAATAAAACAATAGCTCCGATAAGTGCTGTTGCAGGAATTAATGTTTTATGATTTGATGTTGAGAATATTATTTTTGCAATATGTGGTACTGCTAAACCAACAAAAGCTATTGGTCCTGAAAAAGCAGTAATAACTCCAGTTAATAAACTTGTAATTAATAAAATTATATTACGACTTTTTTTAATGTTTATCCCTAAGCTTTTTGCATAGTTTTCACCAAGTAAAAAACTATTTAAAGGTTTTATGATTGTAAGCGTACTAATAACACCAATTGTGTAAATACAAGCAAAAACAAATACTTCATTCCAACTTAAATTTCCCAAACTACCAAAACTCCAAAACATATATTGTTGTATTTGTTCAGCTTCACTAAAATAAGAAAGTACACTTATTATTGCAGAAGTTAATGAACCAAACATTAATCCGATAATTAAAATAGACATTGTGTTTTTAACTCTATTAGCAGCTAATATAACAGCGGATAAAACTAAAAAAGATCCAATACTAGCAGCAGTTGATAGTGCCCAATTAGAAAAAGCAATAGTTAAAAAAAATCCACCAAATAGCCCTGAGCCTAAAATTAATAAAGCAACACCTAAACTGGCACCTGAAGAAATACCTAATACAAAAGGACCTGCTAAAGGGTTTCTAAAAAGAGTTTGCATTAATAAACCACTAATAGAGAGTCCTGAACCAACAAGAACTGCTGTTATGGCTTTTGGCAAACGGAAATTAATAATAATAGTTTGCCAACTTTCTTTAGTTACAGTATTACCAGTAAGAGAATTGAAAATATCTTTTAAAGGGATAGAAACTGAGCCTAAACTAATGTTTAGGAACAAGCAAGTTGTAAGTATAAAAAACAAAAAAATAAAATGTTTTGTATATGTTTTGTGTGTATTCAATTAGCTGATTTTTTTTAAAAAAGCTATTAATTTCTGAATAGCTAAACCACGATGACTAATTTTATTCTTTTCTTCAGAAGTCATTTCTGCAAATGAATGTTTATAATCTTTAGGTTTAAAAATTGGATCATATCCAAATCCTTTTATTCCTTGCTTTTTAATTAAAATTTCGCCTTTACAAACTCCGTCAAATAAGAATTGTTCTCCATTTAAATTCAAACAAATAGAAGTTTTAAATTGTGCATTTTTATTTGAAATATCTTTTAATTCAGAAAGTAATTTTTGCATGTTTTTTTTTGAATTAGCGGGTTCGCCAGCATAACGTGCGGAATATACTCCTGGAGCTCCGTTTAAACTTTCAACTTCTAAACCAGTATCATCAGCAAAACAATTATAACCAAATTTTTCTGTAATATAATTAGCTTTAATTTTAGCATTACCTTCTAAAGTGGTTGCGGTTTCTTCAATTTCATCAAAACAATTGATGTCTTTTAAAGAAAGTAATTCAATAGAACTCGGAAGCATTTTTTGTACTTCAGCGAGTTTATTTAAATTATTTGTAGCAAAAACTAATTTCATTTAAATATATATTTACAAAAACAAATGTATCAATTTTTATGATATTTGTTGCTGTTATTTAGATGTTTGTTAAAATGAAAATTCTCCTGTAAGTATTGATAATAAAGGAATGTCATGTAAATGTCGGGTTTAAATCAATTAAAAAATTTCGTTTAAATTAAAATGAAAACTAACATTGTATGAGAAATGAAAATATACTAGTCATGAAACAACCAGAATTAGGTAGAAAAATTTTAGAACTAAGAAAACAAAAAGGATTAACACAAGAAGAGTTAGTTGAAAAGTGTAATATTAATATTAGAACCATTCAAAGAATAGAAGCAGGGGAAACCATACCAAGGAGCTTTACAATTAAAACAATATTAGAAGCTTTAGATTCAAATTTAGATATAGATAGTTTTACGAGTGAAATAGAGATAACTAATCAGGATAAAAAAGTATTGAATCTAGCGTGGGTTTTTGGAATTGTATATTTTGTTGTTGGCTTTATTGAAACATTTGTAGATATCTATCAGTTTACACAAGATGAATCTGTTTTTAACAAGGTGTTTTATATAGTTGTTAAAATTATTTCATCAGTAGCTTTTGTAATGTTTTTTTCTGGTTTTCTAAAAATAGCAAAACTATATACAAGTAGGTTACTGGAAATTATAGTTTATGTTTTTATGGTTATGTACGTAATGGCTAAATTTTACGAAGTATTTATATTTAACTCATCTAGTGAAATAATTATTACAACAGGAATTGTTGAAGCGATGGTTTTTGGAATTATCCAAATAATTTTCGGATTAGCTTTGTTGCGTCTTAAAGATAAATTTGGGGTGTTAATTCAAGTAAACGGAATTTTAGAGATTATTACAGGAGTGTGTTTAGCAACAGTGATTTTAGCTTCGTTAGGAATGTTTTTTTTAATCCCTACAGTTATTGTTGAGATAATATTATTGTATAAACTAGCTAAAAAATAAGTTAAGCATAGTTATATAAAAACCTTAGAAGTTAACTTCTAAGGTTTAAATAAATTTATTGAGTTATACATTTAGTTTCTGTTTTATTTGATTTTGATAAACAGGT
>CAZCHR010000162.1:0-5353 GCA_964498665.1 uncultured Tenacibaculum sp.
GTTTTCTATAAAAGAATATCTATTTTTTATTAAATCTAACTCAATATCACATTTTATTGAACTATTGCTTTCAATAAATTGATTTATTGGTTTATAAAAGTCATTTAAGAAATTTTCAGTTAAATCTAAATATTCAATTAATTCTCCTAATAAAGTATATGATTTTTTTTCTATAATTCTTTTTTGAATTAAAAAAATCAAATCTGATTCTGAACAATTAGATAGATCAATCATCAAAACTTATATTTAAATTAAACTTAGGTATTTTGTTTACGGCTTCTTTACGCTTTTCGTTTACAATCTTAGCATATATTTGAGTTGTACGTATATCTTTATGCCCAAGAATATCCATAATAATAAATAAGTCAACTCCTTTGGTTAAAAGAAGAGTGGCATGGCTATGTCTAGCAACATGAAACGTAATATGTTTGGTTATTTCTGCTTTTAACGCCCATTTTTCTAATGCTACGTTCATATAAGACGAATATTGTAGTCCAACAAAAACTCTAGTTTTAGCATCTTTACGATCTCCTAATAAAGTTCTAGCTTGATCAGATAATTCTAAATATTCTTGACCTTTCGTTTTTTGTTGTTTAAAAATAATTTTACATCCATTATTTTCATCATTAACTTCATTCCAAATTAGCTTATTACAGTCGCTCCAACGCAAACCTGTAAAACATGAAAATAAAAATGCTCTTTTTAAGACAGGGTATCTACATTCAGTAGATGCTAATTTTTGAATTTCTTCTTCTGTTAAATATTCTCTTTTGGTTTGTTCGTTTTTAATACTTCTTACCTTAGTGATAGGGTTCTTCTGTATTAACTCATCATTGTAAGCTTGATTAATACAGCTTCTAAGTTTATTGAAATATGAGCTTGCAGAGTTTGTTGATAGATTTTTACCACTTTTTGTTTTAGCTTCTTTAATTAGATAGTTTTTAAAACCTTTAACGATTTCGACATCAACTTCTTGAATTAAAATATTAGGTCTAACGTATTTAATAAGATGTTTTAAACAACTATCCCAATTCCCATAATTCCCTTTGCTTTCTTTACGCAGATTCATCATCTTAGTAAAGTAATCTATCAACTTAATTTTACGTTGATTTGGATTTACAAAACCATATTTACCACTTTGTATTGCAATTTCTTTTTTACTACGAATCTTTTCAGCTAAATCTATTGCTTGTTTGTTGTGTTTCTTCTCGTCTCTGTTCTTAGGTGTTTTATGGAGAAATAAATTAAGTTTATGGAATTCTCTCTGATGTTTAATTTTACCGTCTATACTTTTTGTATAACCCCAATAAATTTCTAGAAATAAAGAAGTTTTTCCCTTAATATTTCGTTTAACTATTTTAACTTTCATAAAAGAATATTTTTACAATTTTTACATTTATAAAGTTGTGATAGTAAAAATTGAGTAATAAATTTACAAAAATGTAAAAAAATGAGAAAGAAAAAGAAAGTGTTTTTTATTTTAATTATCTATTTTACTGTTGTTTGATTGCAATTGGTTTCTTTTTGTTTCATAGTTTACTTTCCGATACAGAAATTACCAAAAATATGACCTAAAATATCCTTGTCAACATCATACTCACCAGTAATATTACCAAGATGACGTAAACATTCACGGATATCGATAGAGAATAAATCGGTAGAAATTTCTAAATCAATTCCTTTTTGTACAGAAGTAATAGCGGTTAAAGCATTATTTAAAGCTTCAAAGTGACGAGAGTTGGTAACTATAGTTTCATTATTACTTAAAGCGCCTGTATTAACTAAAGATGTCAATTCCGATTTTAACTCATCAATTCCAGTTTTTTGCTTTGCAGATACTAAAATTAAATTATCTATTTCTGATTGTAAAATAGATGAATCATGGCAAGATAAAGTATCTATTTTATTAGCAATAACTAACAAACGTTTGTTAGGAAAACGTTCTTTTATCGTTTCTATTTCTTCTAAAAATTCATCACTCGAATAAATATATTTATTAGAATCTATTAAGAAGATGATTAACTGCGCATTTTCAGCTTTTTCATAGGCTTTTTTAATTCCGATGTTTTCAACAACATCTTTAGTTTCTCTTATCCCTGCTGTATCTATAAAACGAAAAGCAACACCATTAATAATCATTTCATCTTCAATTGCATCTCTGGTTGTACCCGCAATATCAGAAACAATAGCTTTTTCTTCGTTTAAAAGAGTGTTTAATAAGGTTGATTTTCCAACATTTGGTTCTCCTATAATGGCAACAGGAATACCGTTTTTCATAGCGTTACCAAATGCAAAAGAATCAATTAATTTTTTTAATACAAAAGTGATTCTGGCAACTAATTCTTTAAATTTTGTTCTATCTGCAAATTCAACATCTTCACCAGAAAAATCTAACTCTAATTCAATTAAAGCAGCAAAATCTAATAATTGTACACGTAGTTCTTTTAATTCATTGGTAATTCCACCACGCATTTGTTGAATAGCCATTTGATGACTTGCAGCCGAATTTGAAGCAATTACATCAGCAACAGCTTCAGCTTGACTTAAATCCATTTTTCCATTTAAAAAAGCACGCATCGTAAATTCACCATTATCAGCCATTCTACATCCATTTTGTAAAAATAACTGAATGATTTCTTGCTGAATAAAGCTTGATCCATGACACGAAATTTCTATTACATTTTCACCTGTATAAGAACGAGGGTTTTTAAATATTGAAACTAAAACTTCATCTACGATAATACCATTGTTTACAATATGCCCTAAATGAATGGTATGTGTTTTCTGATTTTTTAAGGATTTATTAGGTGTTATAGATTTAAAAAAACCATCAACTATAGTAATGGCATTTTCACCAGAAAGTCTAATTACAGAAATAGCACCAACGCCTGCTGGGGTTGCTAAAGCAACAATAGTATCGTTTTGAATCATGCTACAAATATACACAGTTAAATTTATAAGTACTTTTTGTAACAAATACGCTACTGTTTCGTCTTATTTATGTAACCTTTTAAACTTTATTCAATGAAACAAAATAGACAATTACTCGTTTTAACACATTTAAGTCAATTATTAGATTTCGTAACGGGAATAGGTGGGTTTATAGTACCTTTTATTCTTTGGATAGTTAAAAAAGATGAAGTTTTAGGAATAGATAAACATGGAAAAGCTATTTTAAATTTTAGAATTACAATGTTTATATATCTATTAATATGTATTCCTTTAGTATTACTTTTTGGGTTAGGTTTAGTTGGATTTTTTGTAATAGGAATCAGCTATTTAATTTTTCCGATATTAAATGCCATTAAAGCTAATAATAATGAAGAGCCTATTTACCCTTTTAGTATTTCGTTCTTTTAAAATATAATCACAAAAAACGCTTTGATAAAAGCGTTTTTCTTTTGTTTAATTTATAGCTTGTTTTATAAAGTCTTCATATTCATAATAAAACAATTCAAACTGATTCATGGTTTCAACATAAAACTCATAACAATCTCTCCAAGTATTTTTATTGTGAATGCTAAATTTTTTATCAAACGGAACATAAATACGACGAATTATTTTTCTGTTATCTAACTCAAAATTATCATGATAAATAACTTCAGGTAAATATTCTGTTTCTAAAATTTTCTTAAGAGAAAGTAGTTGGTCGTATAAAAGTTCATTAGCAACTTCATCAAAATGTTCAAAATCTAAACAAACAGAAGCAGTTTTACGATCTGCTTGAAATTTAAAAGCGAATCCTTTTATTTTGGTGTTGTATAATAACCATTTTCTGGGAAAAGATTTTCCGAAGCTTGTCCAGAATTCCTTACGTAATTGAGCAGATTCTTCTTTACTAAACATTATCCGTGAATTTTAGCCAAATTACCTCTGTTTCTCATCATTTCAGCTTCAAAAGCAAGTAGGTCATTCCATTTTTTATCTACAGTTTCTCTATCTTCATACTTGCGAGCAAAACCTAAAAAAATAGTGTAATGATTTGCTTCGGAGATCATTAAGTCATTATAAAATTTTGATAATTCTTCATCTTCCATGTTTTCAGAAAAAACTTTAAAGCGTTCACAACTTCTTGCTTCAATTAAAGCAGCAATTAGTAAACGTTGTACTAATGCTTTAGTACGATCTTTAGTTTTAGTAAAGAACTTTTGCAGTTGAATAGCGTAATCGTTTTTTTGTTCTCTTCCTAAAACCATTCCACGTTTTATCATAAAATCATGAACCATTTTAAAATGTTCCATTTCTTCAATAGCAATTTCACTCATAGATTGTACTAATTCAGTTTCTTCAGAGTAATTTATAATGATAGAAACTGCATTAGATGCTGCTTTTTGCTCTAAGAAAGCATGATCTGTTAATATTTGTTGTAAGTTATCTTTAGCGATTTCTGCCCAAGAAGTTTCGGTTTCAAATTTTAATCCTAACATGTTGTATATTCAATATAGATTGCAAAATTAAGGATTATTAAATGCATGTGGGAAACTATAAGCTATCTTTTTATGAAAAGTAAGCTACTTCTACTTTTTTGGCATCGGTAGTTATCTCTTTCGGATACTTATACATTTCTAAAATTTTAATTGCATTTCTGGTTTTTAGTTTACCCTCTTTTATTTTATGATCGAAAAATAATTTATTATCAATGATTTGTTCACTAAAGTGATATAAATTATAGTTGTTTTGTGTTAATAGTTCGGTAAGTTCTATATCGTGTGTAGAAACAATAACAGTATGATTATTTCTATTTAAATATGATAAAATTGCTTTTCCCCCTGAAATTCTTTCAATAGTATTGGTTCCTTTAAAAATTTCATCTAAGACAAATAAACAAGGGTTTGTATCGTTTGATGCCTCTATTAATTCTTTAATTCGTAAAACTTCTTGTAAGTAATAACTGGTGTCATCTAACAAATCATCAGTAATTCTTATAGATGAGTATACTTTGTAAAAAGGCGCATTATATGATTTTGAAAAAGTAATATTTAATGTTTGTGCTAAAATACTATTAACAGCAATAGTTCTTATAAAAGTAGTTTTACCTGACATGTTTGAACCAGTTAGCAATACACTTTTTTTAGTTAAATTTAAGTTATTAGTAATGCAATTTTCAATTAAGGGGTGGTAAATTTCTGATACATTTAATTCATTTTTTTGATTGAATGTAGGTTTAGAAATAAGAAGGTCTCCTGTTGTTAAAGAAGCTATAGAAATAGCAGAATCTATTTCTCCAATAAAGCAAAATAAATCTTCAATACTTTGTTTTTCTTTTGAAATAGCATCAATAAAACTATAAAACATTAAATATTCTAAATTAAAAATAATTTTAATGATTTCACCAACAAACCAAAAAGCAAAC
>CAZCHR010000163.1:0-5340 GCA_964498665.1 uncultured Tenacibaculum sp.
ACTATAAATAATCTAACCCTGAGTTTTTACTTACACAGATTTTAGGATAGTGTCTGAAGAAGGTAAAAATGCAAATTGTGGGCTAACTATAGGTGTTTTATCTGGTGCGCAAACTAAAGAACAACTTACAGTTGCAAATCCAGATTTTATTATAAACTCTTTAGTAAACTTAGATGAAGTTTTAAATTAATTATTATCTGTATAAAAATACAGTACAAGCATTGTACATTCTTGTGCTGTATTATTTATTGGTACATGTGGAGTTTTACCATTAAAATATATAGAATCGCCCTCGTTTACAATAATTTCATCTTCATCAATAATGTAAGTACAACTTCCTTTAATAATATATTTAAATTCCCAAGCATCTGTAATTATTTTTTCTCTTTTAGAGTTTGGTTGTATAGTTAAAATTACAGCTTCAAAACCTATAGTAGACAAGCTTTTACTAAAAATATGTTGATAACTAAAACCTTTAGCTTCTATTTCTTTTTCTATTACCTGCACTTGATTCTTTAAAATATGAATATAATTAGCAGATTGAGAATTTTCTATTCCTTTAAAAAAACTACTAGCATCAATTTTTAAAGCATTAATTAGTTCTAATAATACGGGTAATGAAGGTATTGTTCTTCCATTTTCTATTCTAGAAATTAATCCATTAGATACACCAGCGTTGGTGGCAACTTCACTAATTGTTAACTTTTGTTCTTTTCGTATAGTCTTTATACGCTTACCAATGCCTATTAAAAAATCATTCATGAAAGCTAAGTTATACTTTTACAATAAGAAATTAAAAAGCTTTATAATTTAATTTTATTCTTTTTTTTGAAATAATAAAAAACAATAAATTCAGTATGTTTGTTGTATGATAGATGAAGGATTATTAGCTTATTTAGAAGGTTATATTACTGAAAAAAGAAAAGAAACTTTCGAAAAGGTTTTAAATAAACGTACCCGTCATTTTGCAGTAGTGTTAGAAGATATTTATCAACCACATAATGCAAGTGCAGTGGTAAGAAGTTGTGATATTTTTGGAGTACAAGATGTATATGCGATAGAAAATAAATTTACCAATAAAGTATCAAGACATGTTGCAAAAGGAAGTCAGAAATGGTTAAATATTAATCGTTTTAAAGAAGATGGAGATAATACCAAAGCTTGTTTAGAAGATTTAAGGGTAAAAGGATATCAGATTATTGGTACAACACCACATACAGACTCTTGTGTATTGCCTGACTTTGATGTAACTAAAAAATCTGCTTTCGTATTTGGAGCTGAAAAAGACGGAATTTCAGATTATATAAAACAAAAAGCTGATGGGTTTTTAAAAATCCCAATGGTTGGTTTTACTGAAAGTTTAAATATCTCAGTAGCTGCTGCAATTACTTTAAATGATGTAACTTCTCGTTTACGTAAGACCAATGTTGATTGGAAATTATCTGATGATGAAAAAAGAGTTTTGTATTTTAAGTGGATAAAAAACACAATTAAGAATCCGGATAAGTTAATCGAGTATTATTACAAAGAGCTTAGTTAGAATTTAAGATTTTATAAACTAATTCTTTAGTCAACGGTTGTCCGTTGGCTATTTTTTTGATATTATCAAAAGTAAAAACAAAATTACAACCATTTTTATATTCAGAACATCCGTAAGCAGAACTTCCTTTTAAAACGGTTCCTTTTTTACATTTAGGACAACTAATAACTTCTGGAACGTTATTTTTTACAATTGCTTTTTTAGGTTCAAATTTTAGATTGAAATTCTCATCAAAACGAATTAAACCTTCAACTTTATTTTCACCATATTTAAATCCTTTTAAATTAGTGGTACAACCTTTATCTAATAATCTTATTAACTGATTTTCGGATACTTTTTTAGTCATAAATTCAAAAGGTAATTTAAAATCACAACCGTTTTTGTATGCAGAACAACCGTAAGCAGAACTACCTTTTAATAATTGTCCGTTTTTACATTTCGGACATTCTTTGCTAACAACTGTTTTTTTCTTTGAGGTAGATTTTTTAACAGTTATTTTTTGTACTTCATTTTCTGAAGAAAGACGTTTTGTTTTAGTACTAGAGCGAACTTCGTAGACTAATTCATCAACCATCTTTTTCATATTATTGATAAAAGTACCCGCATTAAATTCTCCGCGTTCAATTTCTTTTAAACGTTTTTCCCAGCGACCAGTTAATTCAGCAGATTTAAGTAATTCATTATCAATTAAATCAATCAAATCGATTCCTGTTTGCGTAGGAACAACCAATTTTTTTTGACGTTCGATATATTTACGTCTAAATAAAGTTTCAATGATACTTGCACGTGTTGACGGACGACCAATTCCGTTTTCTTTCATTAGTTCTCGCATTTCATCATCATCAACTTGTTTACCAGCGGTTTCCATAGCACGCAATAAGCTTGCTTCTGTATAATTACGAGGAGGTTTGGTTTCTTTTTCTAAAAAACTTGGTTCATGCGGTCCTTTTTCACCTTTCTCAAAAGTAGGAAGAATGTCTTTTTCTTCTGATTTCTTTGATTCACTTCCGTACTCAAAAACCTCACGCCATCCTTTGGATAAAATTTCTTTACCAGAAGTTCTAAACGGAACTTTATCAGCTTCTCCTTTAACTTCTGTTTTGGCAACTTCACTATCAGGATAAAAAACAGCTATAAAACGTCGTGTGATAATATCATATACTTGCTGTTGATTATATTGTAAATTATTTTGAATCCCTGTTGGAATAATAGCGTGGTGATCGGTTACTTTTTTATCGTCAAAAACCTTTTTAGATTTCTTTATTTTTTGTCCTAATAAAGGTTGTGTTAATTCACTATAATTTGTTAGTTTACTTAAAATACCAGCAACTTTGGGGTAAATGTCATTCGGTAAAAAAGTAGTATCAACCCTAGGGTACGTAACTACTTTCATTTCATACAACTTCTGAACTATTTTTAAAGTTTCATCCGCAGAAAAACCGAATTTATTATTACAATATACTTGTAATCCTGTTAAATCAAATAATTTAGGAGCGTATTCTTTCCCTTTCTTTTTGGTGACTGAAGTAATTTCAAAATCACTTTGTTTTACTTTATCCGCAAAAGCTTGTCCTTCTTCTTTTTTTAAAAATCGACCTTCTTCGCAACTAAAAAGTGTATCACGATATAAAGTTTGTAATTCCCAATAAGGTTGTGGTTTAAAATTTTCAATTTCTTTATAGCGATTTACCAACATGGCTAAGGTAGGAGTTTGCACTCTACCAATGGATAATACTTGTTTGTATCCTCCAAATTTCACGGTATACAAACGAGTTGCGTTTAAACCTAATAACCAATCTCCGATTGCACGAGAAAAGCCTGCATAATATAAGTTGTCATATTGTTCAGCGGGTTTTAAATTGTTAAAACCTTCTTTAATGGCTTCTTCGGTTAAGGAAGAAATCCATAAACGTTTTACTGCTCCTTTATAATTCGCTTGATTAATTACCCAACGCTGTATAAGTTCTCCTTCTGTACCCGCATCCCCACAATTAATTATTTCATCAGCTTTTTCAAATAAATTCTTAACAATATTAAATTGTTTTTGAATACCAGTATTATCTGTAACCTTTGTATTAAAGCGTTCTGGAAGCATGGGTAGATTATTCAAATCCCAACTTTTCCAATGCGGTTTATAATCTTTAGGCTCTAAAAGTGTACATAAATGACCGAAAGTATAAGTAACCGCATAACCATTACCTTCGAAATAACCATCTCGTTTGGTATTGGCACCTAATATATTAGCAATTTCGCGAGCTACACTCGGTTTTTCGGCGATACAAACTTTCATTTATGTAATTTAGAAATTCGAAATTAGTGAAATATTTAAGAATAAAATAACTGATTTTCTAGAAGTGTAGATTAATTTATGCTAAATATAAGTTGCTTTTGTTTTATCCTTATTCATCACATAATCGTGCATTATTTTTAATAATAGAATCTTCTTAAACATATTAAAACAATGAAATGTTATTTTCAATTAAAAACCAGCTTCTTTATTAAAAACCATTTTTTGTTTTGTTGTAGGATGTGTAAATTCTAAAGTATCGGAATGTAAATATAATCGATCAGCTTTTTTACCATATAAATCATCTCCAACAATAGGTGTGTTTAAACCTAAAGAGTGAGATACATGTACTCGTAACTGATGTGTTCTACCAGAAATAGGGTAGAAGTGTATTTTTGTTTTACCTTTTTTATATTCAATTATTTCCCAGTTAGTTTTGGCAGGTTTACCATGTTCAAAACAAACTAATTGTCTAGGTCTATCATCTAAATCAACACGAAGAGGTAGGTTTATTTCTCCAAAGTTATTTGATATAATTCCATCTAATAACGCTGTATATCTTTTTTTAACGGTTTTATTAATAAATTGATTTTGTAAATATTTATGAGCTTTTTTATTTTTAGCTAATACCAATAAACCAGACGTAGACATATCTAATCGATGTACTATAATTGGTCCAGAAATGTTTTTTACCTGTTGTTTAATCCTCGTGTAAACAGAATCTTGAATATGAATTCCAGGAACGGATAAAAACTCAGCAGGCTTATTTACAACAATTAAATCATCATCTTCAAAAATGGTTTCTAATATTTTTCCTATAGCTGGATTTTCTAATAACGGATTTTTATCCATATTAATACCATCTAACATATGAGTTAAAATGGGTTTACATTTACCTTGACAAGCTGGATAAAATTGTTGATGTTTTCGTATTTCTTTATTTGGTGACATTCCCCACCAAAATTCAGCCATTGCAATAGGTTTTAAATCATTTAAAAAAGCATATTGTAATAATTTCGGTGCAGCACATTCTCCTGATCCAGCTGGTATATTTTCTACAGACGTTTCATTAAATAAATCTGGGAGTTTTTTTATTTCTTTTTTAGAATTTAAAAACTGATATTGTTCAGAGATGTATTGTTGTAACGCTATTGATTTTAATTTGCGTTCTTCTTTTAATTGCTTTATTTTGTTGGTGAAACCTTCAAGCTTTTCTTTTAAAGGTTTTAAAGTATGTTCCCAATATCTGTTTACATTATTAAAAAAATGTTTAGCATCTAAACTTTCTTTATTTAACTTTTCTTTTAGTGTAGAATAACTTTCTAGAGATAATTTAATTTTAGCTTCTTCTCTTTGTATAGCTCTATTTTGTTTAGCAGTTTTTAAAGCTTCTTTCTTTTCTTTAATATCAATTTCTGCTTTTTTACTTTCTGATTTATACTTAGTAAGTAAATTTAAGTATTCTGTATTGTTTTCAAGATTTTTTAATGTAGTATTGATATCATTTAAATAC
>CAZCHR010000164.1:0-5252 GCA_964498665.1 uncultured Tenacibaculum sp.
TAAAGTTCATTATGATTACCTTCTTCCATCACTTCACCTTTTTCAAGAACTATTATTGTTTCTGCAATTACAACAGTACCTAAACGATGAGCTATTAAAATTATTGTTTTTTGTTTATATCTCAAGTCTTTTATAACATTTTGAATATATTCTTCAGAAGCACTATCTAAAGAAGACGTAGCCTCATCTAAAACTAGTACCTCAGGTTTTTTATATAATGCACGAGCAACAGCTATTCGCTGTCTTTGACCTCCCGAAAGTCCTGTTCCATTTTCACCGATATAGGTTTTAAATCCGTTGGGTAGTGACTCTATAAATTCTAAGATACCTAATTTTTTACAAATATTAATAATATCTTCCATATTTGGATAGAAATCACCAACAGCAATATTGGCAATTATATCACCAGCAAATAAATCTATTTTTTGAGGGACAACACTTACTAGTTTTCTCAAACTTCTATTTTCAACATACTTTAGATTAATATCTCCAAAATAAATACTCCCTTGTTGTAAAGGGTATATATTTTGAAGTAAAGAAATTAATGTTGATTTACCTGAACCGCTTTCACCAACTATTGCTGTAATCGTGCCTTTTTTAATTTCCATATTGAATTTTTTAAAGACCTCAACTCGCGTCCCATAACGAAAACTAATGTCTTTAAAAGAGATACTACTTATCTTATCTTTAGTTATTTCAAATTTTCTATTAATTTCTTCTTCTTGTTCCAAATCCATTATTTCAAATAACCTGTCCGAAGCAATTAAAGCATTTTGTATTGTTTTATTAGCGCTTATTAAACTAGAAATAGGTTCTGTAAAATAACCTATAAGTGCATAGAAAGACATAAGTTCTCCAGGTGTTATTTGTTTATCTATAACAAAATAAGCTCCCACCCACAACAAAATAATTGTGAATAATTTTGAAATAGTTTCAGAAGAAGTAGTACTAAAAATGCCATTTAACCCTGAAGTATAACCAAAATGTAATAATTTCACAAAACGAGTTTCCGTATTTATATTAGCAAAATTTTCTAAACCAAAACGCTTAATTGTACCTATAGAATTAAGTGATTCTACTAATTGACTTTCTAAATCTGCGGAACTCTCCATCATTTTTCGTTCCGTTTTTTTATTTAACTTATTTGTAAGCCAATAAATGATAATGTATAAAGGAATAACACACAGCATAATCACTGCTAACTTCCAATAATAACTGAACATCAAAGTGAATGAAAAAATAACAATAAAAATATTTACAGTAAGAGATAGAGAGGTTGTGCTAATAAACATTCGTATTTTTGCTGCATCATTTATTCTTGAAATAATTTCCCCAACTCGCATTGTATCAAAAAACTGTTGAGGTAATTTTAATAAGTGTTTATAATATCCTAAAATAAGTCTAGCATCTATTTGCTGCCCAGTTTTAATTATGAAAATATCTTTAAAAACACTAATTAGTATTTGAATACATAATAAAACTATCATAATTGAACTTAATAAATTCAATAGTTTTGTATTTCCTCCAACTAAAACATAATCTGTTATTTTTTGGATATAGATTGATGTTGATAAGCCCAGTAAAGTATATATAATTGCCCCAAACAAAGCCTGAAGAAGGACAAATTTATACGGTTTTAACAAAAACAATAATCTCTTTCTTTTTGATACTTTCTCATTTCGAGTTGTAAATTTTTCTCCTGGAAGCAATAAAACCAAAACACCTGTCCAATCTTTTTTAAAATCTTCATGAGTTCTTTTGTACATTTTTCCTGTTGAAGGATCCATGATTTTTACATACTTCCTGTCAACTTTATATATAACGATGTAATGCTGAATTTGTTCACTAATTATAACATGTGCAATAGCAGGCATAGGAATTTTAAACAAACTATCGAAATCCCCCCTAACACCTTTAGCATCAAAACCTAACCTGTTCGCTGCTTCAATAATCCCTAAAATATTTGTGCCTTTTTTATCCGTACTTGCATACTGACGAATTCGAGCTATAGGTATTTCTAATTTGTAATGAGCGCTAATAGAAGCTAAGCAAGTTGCTCCGCAATCATTAATATCATGCTGCTTTATTCTTTCTTTTTTCAAAATTATTTTTTCATTTTACTTGGATTAACCCAATCATCAACCTTGTCATATAAAAGATTATAAACAGATCTATTGGCAATAACAAAATGTGAAGTAAGTGTCATTCCTTTCTTTAATTCCCCTTTAAATCCATTTTTTAATGATAATCCATTCTCATTTATAGAGCATAGGACTTTAAACATTGGAATCTTATTTACTAATGAAACGTCCTTATTAATATTTATGATTCTCCCAGTAGCTGTTCCCCATTGATTATAATTAAAAGCATCTACTTGAAATTTAACTGTATTACCTAGTTCTAATAAACCAATATCTGATGGGGAAACAAAGCATTCTACGACTAATTCAGAATTAGGGGAAATCTCTGCTATTAAACTACCTGCTGTAACAAAATTACCAGGCTCCAACCCTTTTAAATTTTGAATAGTTCCTTCTATTGGGGCTTTAATAATATAATTTTTTTGATCGTTTTCTTCATAAAATTTAGATTTTTCTAATTCCTTTTTTTTATTTTTCTCTTGAATTAAGCTAAACTGCCATTTATTGTTTTGCTGTTTCTTAAAATAGTTTAACTCATTATATGCCAAATCCAAACTGTACTTATAATTTTCAAAAGCAACTTTAGATATTACTCCTTTATTATATAGTTTTTGTTGCCTAACGAAATCACTTTTACTTTTATTAACCCGAGTTTGTAATTCTCTTAATTTTTGACGATACTCTATGTGTTTTTTCTGATACAACTCTGTTTTAAAACTATTTGAATTTACTTTTTTTGTCTTTAATAAATAATTTAAATCATAAATAAACTTTTCATTTTCATCTAATTGATCTGAGATTAAATGAATTTTCTCCTTTACCTTTTTATTATCAATAATTACTAAAGTATCTCCTTTTTTTATAAATTCATTGTCCTTTACTAACAAATTTTTAATTTTTCCAGAATACAAAGAAGTTATTTGATTCCTTTCTTTTTCTGTTTTTATGATACCTCGAGAAGAAGAGTATACATCTACGTAAATAAAAGGCAGTGAGGCACCTAATACAATAACACTTAAAAGTATGATATTATATATCATTTTACTTTTAACAGTATGTTTAAATCTATGTACCTCTACTGTGTCCTCTATTATTTCTTTAGGAAATATATTTTTCATTTTTTTTTGCTAAATTAACAAAAAAACCAAGTTCAACATTCGTTTTACAAATTTTAATTTGTTTATAAAACTTAGTTTTTATTATTAATTTTAAGATAATGTTTTCAAAAAAAGACTTTAGATATTATCAGTTTCAAATTTCATTATAGACTTTTCATCTACAATTTTTATATGCTACCTTGTTGAAGAACATAGGCTAAACACATTAAAATTTTAATGTGTTTAGCCTGTGTTGAATACTTCATAACGCTCCCTTTTATAAATTTTATTCTGTTATTCTTTCCTAAATTCAACCACAAAATTAAATATAGTTCTTTTCGGTTCACATTTTTCTTTTCTTGGAGTAATAATTATTGTTTTCATCAATTCTAAAATTCTATCCGTTATTTTAGACAATAATTTATCTAAAGGATAACTAGGGATTTTCGGTTCATAATGAATTGTATGGTCTCTTAATCCAGTATATGTAGTTCCGTGTTCATATCGACTATTTGTAACTTTACCATTTTTATCTGTAATAATTTCAATTTCAGTTTTAAAACGTTTCATTAATTGTTTAGTTAATGAATTTTTATGACTAAAAACAATTTGTTTTATTTTAACATCGTTCTGTATTAGGTTTTTTAATATTTCATTTCCATTGGTTTTTCCATTGACTAAAACAGGTTCATTTTTGGTTTCACATAGTAACTGTGTATACCAAGGAAATTTGTTTTCTGGTTTGTATATTTTGTTGTTCACAATCACAGCTCGTAAATCTTGCAACATAAAAGCATATTTATTTTGCTCTTTATTATTTTTAAAATTTGCAGCTTCAGATTGTGATACTTTAAAAATGTACTTTTTAGTAACACTTCTTTCAAGTCTATTTTTAGATGCTACGTTTATATAAAACACTTGCTTTTCAGCATCATATTTTATTTCTTTAATTCCACTTTCAGCATAGTTTTTTACTATTGGCTTATACTTTCTAGTTAAAGCAGAAAGTTTTTGGTTCTTATCATTAATAGCATCTTTAGAGCTATATTCTTTTGAGAATTTTTGTAATGAGCCATAGGGTTTAAATAAATTTTCAATTGCTTGGTCGCTTTCTTTCGTAACAGCATCTCTTTTAGTTTCAAATTTCTTTGCTCGTTCTCTAAATTGATCCATAGTTTCAAACTCACTTTTCTTTAGGTACTTTTGAAAAGCAATTTTATAATAATTTTCTCCTCTTAATCGTCTTCGTTGATTTTCTAAAAACTTTCTTTTAAAACTTTTGCTTTTAATGTTTTTTGACAAACTTAAATCTTCATAAACAGTGGCGTTTTCAGAATCAAACATTTGTAACTTTAACCCTCTTTCATCTAATAATTTTTTATATTCTTTTTTTACTTCTCTTAAAGGCATAATACCTTTAATTCCTTCTACACGCATTTTTATCACTTTACTTAAAACAGAGCGATAATACTTTAGTTCTGCTTTTTCAAATTCTTCTACTTTGTTTTGTGCTTGTAGACTACTTACTGCCATTAGAAATATGACACTCACTGATATGAATAATTTCTTCATAAAATTGTTTTTGTTGCTTTTTGAGGAACGCTAAAGCAGATTTTTAAATGTAAATTGATTAAATGAAGAGTAATAAAAAAGGTGCGAACCTCACCAAATCAGCTAGTAAGGTATCGACAAACACCAAAAGGACTGAAATAGAATATTGGAACACACCAGTATTGATGTATTACAACTATTTCCTCCTTTGTTTAAAATTTGTCGATTTTTACTAGAGAAACAGTGCACGCTTTTTAAAACGCTTGTATGTTGAAATTTTTTATATTCTTATAATTTTTTTTTTATTTAAAAAAGTAAATATATAAAAATCTACCCTTTAAAAAAGAATATGATATAACAAAACCTCGTTTTTTCAAACGAGGTTTCTAAAATTGAGGTATTTGTCAGTTATAACTCGAAAGCTATTAATTGTTTCTCAATCTCGGCTTTGCGACTTTCCAAA
>CAZCHR010000165.1:0-5221 GCA_964498665.1 uncultured Tenacibaculum sp.
CTTTGTTAATTCTGTTTTTCCTACACCTGTTGGACCTGCAAAAATAAAACTTGCAATAGGTCTATTTGGATTTCTTAACCCAACACGAGAACGACGAATAGCATTTGAAACAGAAGTAACTGCTTGCGTTTGACCAATGATACGCTGACGTAAAATTTGTTCCAGTTTTAGTAAACGTTCTGATTCTGAACCTGTAATTTTATTAACAGGAACACCTGTCCAATTTGAAACAACATTAGCTACATCATTTTCTAAGACCATATCAATTTCTTCTAGATTAACTGCATTCATGTCATCAGTCTTTGCTGATTGCTTCATTATTCGAATATTTTGACGTATATCTACTTCTTGGTCAAAATATTGTCCAGCTAGTGGATAATTTTCATCTCTAGCATATTCTTCTTTTTGGTCAGTAATTTTTTTTAATTCTTCTTGTAAATCCCGTATACCTGATGGTACACGACGGTTTTGTAAACGAACTCGAGCACCAGCTTCATCTATAACATCAATTGCTTTATCTGGTAAAAATCGATCTGGAATATATTTATCAGATAATATTGCTGCTTGTTCTATCGCCTTAAGTTCATATCTTAAAACGTGATGTTGTTCAAATTTGACTTTTAAACCTCTTAAAATTTCAATTGTAACACCAACAGTAGGTTCTTCAACAACTACTGGTTGGAATCGACGTTCTAATGCAGGATCACGTTCAATATATTTGCGATACTCATCCTTTGTTGTCGCTCCGATACAACGGAATTTTCCACGAGCTAAAGCTGGTTTTAAAATATTAGCTGCATCAACAGCACCTTCTGCTGCACCAGCACCAACTAAAGTATGAATTTCATCAATAACAATAACAACTGTAGGATCATTTTGAACTTCTTCAACTATTCGCTTTATCCGTTCTTCAAATTCACCACGATATTTTGTACCTGCTAAAATTGAGCCTAAATCAAGAGCTACAATTACATTACCATCTAAAAAATCCGGTACAGTTTCTGCTAAAATACGCTGAGCAAGTCCTTCAGCGACAGCTGTTTTACCAACTCCAGGTTCTCCCATTAATACAGGATTATTTTTTCTACGACGAGCTAATACTGCTATTAAATCGTTAATTTCTTTTTCTCGACCAATTACAGGATCAATTTTTCCTTTTAAAGCATCATTTGTAATACTTTCAGAATATTCATCTAATGTAGGGGTCATTGAAAGACCCTCTTTTTTCAATTTTTGCCGCTCCAGTATATATCTCTCGGATTTAGTTAATGGAATCAACATTGCTTCTTGCATATCTTCGATATACCTGTAAATTATGTCTCGAAGTAGTTCAAAATCAACTCTCATTTTACGAAGCGTTCGATAAGCTACACCTTGTTTTTCAGCCATCAAAGCTAGTAAAATATGTTCTGTACCAACAAAATTTTGATTAAGATCTTTTCCTTGATTTAAGGCCATTTCTAATGTCCGTTTTGCCCGAGGTGTAAACGGTATTTCAACGGAAATATAACCACTTCCTCTACCCACGTAGCGGTAAATTTCTCTACGTGCTTTTCTTACTGTTACACCAACTTTTTCTAAAGATCTAGAACCAATACCATGACGTTGTGCAGCAACGCCTACAAGAAGCTGTTCTGTACCAACGAATGAGTGCCCAAATCTTCGAGCTTCTTCTTGTGCTAACATAATAACTTTGATGGCTCCTTCCGTGAACCTTTCAAACATGGAGATTCCCTCCTTAATAAATAAATAAATGAATAAATTCGCGTATCAAATTATTAAATTTGATACACTGAATATTAACATATCATTAAAGATTAAAAAAAGCAAGTTATTCTACAAATTTACTATTAAAAGTTTAATTTAATTTAAGAACACCAAATAAGAAACAAAATTCTTTCATTTTTAGTAAAATATTATAGCACAAATCAGTTTATCTAAAAATTAATTGGAGAAATTTTATGGATTGGAATGAAATTCAAAACTCATTATCGAATATTGTTTTTGTAATTTTAATTGTTGCAATGATATGTTATTGGATCAATTTATCCTTTTTTAATAAAACAAACTTTTTATCAAATTTTGGTAAATTAAGTTCTTTAATAGCTAATGGAATTTTATTTTGTATATTATGTTCCCGATGGATTATAGCTGGCTATTTTCCTTTAAGTAATTTATACGAATCATTATTATTTTTAACATGGACATTGTTAGCTCTTTATCTTTATGTCGAATTGCAAACAAAAAGTAAACTAATTGGAGCAGTTTTGATTCCTATTGCATTATTAATTAATGGTTTTGCTAATTTAACACTTTCTCCAGAGATGCAAAAATCTAGTCCATTAGTTCCAGCTTTACAATCAAATTGGTTAATGTTACACGTAAGTATGATGCTATTAAGCTATGCAACGTTAATTATGGGTTCACTACTATGTATTTTATTTTTAGTTATTTCAAAGTATAAAGAAGTAGATTTAAGAAGTATTGATGATAGTTCATTACCACTTTATAATATAATGTTAGATTACTATGAAGCTAAACTCGTATCTCCACAGAATAATATTTCTGAATTAGGAAAGTTAAAATTACTTCAAAGTCTAGATAATTGGAGTTATCGAATTATTGGTTTAGGTTTTCCATTTTTAACAATTGGTATTATTTCAGGCGGAGTTTGGGCAAATGAAGCTTGGGGTTCATATTGGAGTTGGGATCCGAAAGAAACATGGGCATTAATTACATGGTTAGTTTTTGCTAGTTATTTACATGCACGTATTACAAAAGGTTGGCAGGGTAAAAAAACAGCGATTTTAGGTGGTGTAGGTTTCTTTGTAATATGGATTTGTTATTTAGGTGTAAACTTTTTAGGAAAAGGTTTGCATAGTTATGGTTGGGTTTCATAAATTACATTAAGATTTATTTAGACATAAAAATCAATTTATAATATTATTAGATAAATAAAAGAATTTAAATGTTAATTTTAAACAATATTGTAAAGGTAATAATTTATATTTTACCTTACAATAAACATAACTATCTAGGTTTTATAAATTTAAAAATTAATTTTAATAATTGAAGCCTATTATATTTGTTATTTTTATATCATTTTATATATAATAATATAATACAATAGTATAAATTACATAGTACTATATTATTAATTAAATTAAGGACTATTATTTATGGATACTCGTTTATTAGTAATTGCTGCACCAGTTTTAATAGCTGCATCTTGGGCTTTATTTAACATTGGTCGTTTAGCTATTCAACAAGTTCAAAGATTATCAAGAAGTTAAAATAGCAACAATTTAACTAAAATTCATAAAAAATAAAATCTATGTCACATACAGTTAAAATTTATGATACATGTATTGGATGTACACAATGTGTTCGAGCTTGCCCAACTGATGTTTTAGAAATGGTACCTTGGGATGGATGCAAATCAGGTCAAATTGCATCTTCACCACGAGTAGAAGATTGTGTGGGCTGCAAACGCTGTGAAACTGCATGTCCTACTGACTTCTTGAGTGTGCGTGTTTACTTAGGAGCAGAGACAACAAGAAGTCTCGGATTGGCATATTAATAAAGTTTTGGATTAGTAACACATTAAAAAGAGGTGATTTTCTACTTTTATCAACTTAAATTAACAATATTAGAAAGTAAGAAATATGTTAAAAAATATTAGAATTTTATAACATAAAATTTTAATATTAAAAAATACTTTAGGCTAAATAGTACGCGATAAAATTATTGAAAATGGTATACGACCAACATAGTAAACAGCTTTTTCAGTAGGAAATAAAACGGATAAATTTATCAGACTGGCTAAAAACGCCGTAAATCCATTAAATGGTACAACATCGCTTATAGCTAGGAGTTAAGCTGGGTTGGCACTAGGAAGAATAGCGTTTAAAACAACACGAAACTTGGTTTAAAATTATTTTTTATATATTATTTAGTTAACATTTGGAAGTTTGGCTATTATGTGCGCTAGTTCAGATACCCTTTTGAATCCGAAAATTTAGTTGTAGATTGGATTGGATTCAACATCCAAGGACTTGTTGACGGAAAACAGGTAAAACAAATTGCAAAATATTTATTTCAGAACTTCGGATTTAATTCCACTCTCGCCGTTGGATCAGATGGAAAGGAAGAAATTTTATTCAATGATTCAAAAAACAAATATCAAGTTTTTTTTAGAATCTATAAGTATTCTGATATATACTGGGACGGCATTAAAATAGGTTTTTCTGGTCATAACGGTCATTAATTTTACAAAGTTATTCTTGCGAATCAAGTTAATTGGAAAATGTTTAATCGTCAAAAAGATATCAGATTATCTCGTTTAGACTTGTGTTATTCACGCAAGAAAACAAATGATAAAATAAATTTTGAATCGTTTTTAAAACAATGTTATGATAAAGTAGCTAGAAATAAGGCTATAAAAAATATCAGCTTACAACAAAATTCTCTTAGTTGGATTTTTAAAATTGGAAAACGAGGAAGTACAAACTATTATCGTGTTTACCAAAACCAAACACAAATAAGATTTGAATTAGAGCAAAGAGGGGCAACAATAAAACCAGCTCAAAAGTTAATCTTTGAAGACCATATAGAAGAATTTGAGCGAGTAATGACAGAAAAGTTTCTTAAATATTCAAAAAGAGTTTTGGCAATTGATGAAAATTATACTGATTGGCTAATCGACTATTTCAGAAGACAAAATCAAACTAAAGAATCATTGGTAACAGGATATTTCGATCAAGAGAGCACCAATTTAATTAATGCTCATGATAAAAAAACTTTTTTTAGGTTTTTACAATTTATCGCTTTTAGTCAGACGCAAACAGCTAATACAAAAACTTTTTGGGATCAATCCTATTCTATCCTTCAATTTAAAATTAACGATTTTATAGATTTTATTCAAATTAACAATAAAAATAAATATCAACGAGAGCTATTAATTCAGTTTTTCGATAAATTACAAACCATGAAACCATTTGTCAAGATTATTACTAATAATAGTTTTCAAAGTTTTACAATTTTTCCCGTTGTTAAAGCTAAAAAACAATTTGGAGAGTACGGACCTTGGATAATCGAGGTAGCTATTTTGAAAGAATTCTTTTTTTATAGTTATCGATTTTTTTTACCAACTTACTTTCTTACATATCAAAAAGATTTTGAATTGGAAATTAAACTTCAATTCATTCAAAGTTATAGTAAT
>CAZCHR010000166.1:0-5216 GCA_964498665.1 uncultured Tenacibaculum sp.
AAACGAAAAACCTCAACAATACTATTGAGGTTTTTTACTTGTACTCAAGGCGGGAGTAGAAACCTTAAAGTTAAAAATTATTGAAACACCCCGAAAACACTAAAAAAACACCAGTATTTAAAGTGCTTTGGTTATTTTTCAATGATTTCAAAGATTGAATAAAGTTTAATAAAATTGCACCAAATAGAGTTTTACCGTACAGGAATCATACAGATTTAGTATTTTTGTACGGTTCAAAACAAATATTATGGCAACAGTTACTTTTTTATACCGTTCAGTTAAATCTAAAGCAAATCTTTCATTACGTTTTCTTTATAGAGACAACAAAACTCCATCAACTGTATTAGATAGAAAAACAAAAGAACCAAAACAAAAGCCATACACTGATTTTGTCTTAAATTCAAAAACAAAAATTGAGATTTCAAAAGAGTATTGGAATCAAAAAAACAAAAGAAACGCTTCCGCAGAAATCAAAAATCAAAAATTAATAATTGATGCAGAGCTTAATAAAATAGAAACCCATTTACTGAATAGCTTTAATAGAGATATAGAAGTTCTACAAATAAATAAAGAATGGTTAGAAAAAGAATTAGAATCATATTATAATCCTAAAAAATTACCCGTTGAAGCATATTATTTAAAATATTGGATTGACCACATAATAAATACAGCACACAAAAGAACAAACGCAAAAAAAGGAATAGGCTTATCCCCAAACACTATAAAAGGCTACAAAGGTCTAAAAAATGTTATTAATCGTTATCAAACTTTAGAAAACACAAAAGTATTGAGTCTAACTGTCAAATGGTTTGAAGATTTTTTTGAATGGTTAAAGTTTACGGAAAATTATTCTCACAATACAGCAGTTAACAAAATAACTATTTTAAAATCAGTAATTAACACTTCAAGTAAAAAAATAGAAGTTCCAAAAAATCTTAATGATTTAGAAATCAAGGCTGTTGACACGTATGATGACGATACTGATGTAGTTGCTCTTACAATAAAAGAACTAGAAATTATTGAAACTGTTAAACTAGAATCTCTTTCATTGATTAATGCCCGAAAATGGTTATTACTTTCTTGTTGGACTGGGCAACGTGGTACAGCATTAATAAATAGAGTTATTAAAGAAAATTTTAAGAAGAAAGGTAATGGTTACACAATAGAGGTTAAGCAAATCAAAGGAGGAAAAAAGGTTATTATTCCTGTACTTCCTAAAACAGAAGAAATATACAGAACAGGTTTACCCTATAAAGTAAGCAATCAAAAACTTAACAAACATTTTAAAAAAATATGTAAACTTGCTGGGCTTGATGAAATGATAATGGGGAAAAAAAAAGATGAGAAAACCAACAGAAATGTAAAAAAACTACGTCCAAAATACGAATACATAAGTTTGCACACAGGACGTAGGTCATTTGCAACAAATCATTTTGGTAAATTACCAAATGAAGCAATAATGAAAGTAACAGGACACACGAAGTTAGCTACTTTTATGAAATATGTACAACGTGAAAATGATGAACATGTTAATAAATTCAATGAGTTATATGTTAAGGATAAAAAGGAAATCAAAATGAGAGTAATTAAAAAAGCGTTAAATGAATAAAATGGAATTTACACTACCTACTTTACCCCCTAATGAAGAGTTAGAAACATTAAAAGTTTTTAAACAATTAGTAAAAGCTCATAAAAGTTTAGCGGAACTGAAAGGAATTTCAAAAACAATACCCAACGAAAATATATTAATTGATACTCTTACACTTCAAGAAGCAAAAGACAGTAGTGAGGTAGAAAATATTGTTACTACTCATGATGATTTATATAAAGAAAATATTCTAATAGAGAGTAAAAGCAATTCCGCAAAAGAAGTTTATAATTATGCTCGTGGATTACGTTTAGGTTTTCAAATTGTAAGGAAACAAAAGTTACTACTTAATAAACATATTCTAACAATTCAAAAAGAACTTTTAGAAAATAATGCAGGGTTTAGAACCCAAGCAGGAACTAAATTAGTTGACGGTTTTGGTAAGGTGGTTTACACACCCCCACAACACCCGAACGAAATTTTAGATTTAATGGCTAATCTCGAAAAATACACAAATGATAAGAATTTTTCTGATGTTGATACTTTAATTAAAATGGTTGTTATTCACTATCAATTTGAAAGCATCCACCCTTTTTATGACGGTAATGGAAGAACTGGTAGAATAATTAATATTCTCTATCTAGTAAAAGAAAACTTATTAGATATTCCTGTGCTTTATTTAAGTAGGTACATTACCCAAAATAAAGCAGATTATTACAAGGTGCTACAAGAAGTAAGGGTAAAAAATGATTGGGAAAGCTTAATTCTCTATTTCCTAAAAGGTGTTGAAATTACCGCAACACAAACCATCTCATTAATAACAGAGATTAAAAAACTAATGCAGGAATATAAAATGAAGTTAAGAAGTGAATTGCCGAAAATTTATAGCCAAGACTTACTTAATATTTTGTTTAAAAACCCTTATACAAAAACAGATTTTTTAGAAACTGAATTACAAGTAAGCAAAAGAACTGCTTTAAATTATTTAGATGCAGTTACGGAAATTGGTTTGTTAGAAAAAACAAAGACAGGGAAATCAAATTACTACATCAATACTAATTTAATTGATGTATTAGTTAACAAATCATAAAGAAAAAAAGCATTGAAATTTTCCACGTATTTAATAACGTGGAAAAAAAGCATTGAAATTTTCCACGTACTTAATAACGTGGAAACATATACCTTTTAGAAAATGAAAAAGCGAAAAAGTTTTGATTTGTTCGATAAAATAATGAACAACGAATTGGCTAATTACGATATGTTAATGTATTTAAGAAAATACACCGAGAATTATGATATCACTCTTTTACATTTTCTTGAAAAAGACTTAGAACTATATTTAAGTATTGAAAAACAAGAATTAGAAACCTCTTTTTCGGAAGAAACTATAAATGCTCGTATTAAAGAATATCATAAAAAAAGGAAAGAAGCTCCTTATAGAATAACTCCTAATTTAAAAAGCATAAAAGACAAAACAGCTCCTAAAACCAAAAAGTCCTTAGATATGGAAGAGTTAATGTACCCTCATAAATTCTTTCAACTTTATCTATTTAGAAGTTTAATAAAGCAGACTATAAAAGACAATGAGCAGAATAATTCCATTGCTCCTGTAAATTGGACAGGTAACCAAACAGAACTAATGGAGTTAATAAAAGCATTAATTGAAAACGGAAGTGTAAAGGGGAAACAAAAAGATATAATTATTAATTTTTGCCATTTTTTTAATATTGAAATTAAAAATCCAGACAAGTTAATAAACGACATCAGAAGAACTAGAAATAACGGGAATGAAACTATCTTTATTGATAAACTAAAAAACAGCTTATTAAACTTTATTAATAAAGAAAATAGACGTTAGTAACCCGTTAGTAACCTTTCAACACCTATAAAACATTGCAAATTTGCCGAAATAATAACAGAAAAATTATTTCGATTATGCAACAATTACAATTTATTAGTATTACACCAGAGCAACTTCAAAATGCAATCATTAACGGTGTAAAATCTCAATTAGAAGAGTTGAAAAAGTCTTTCCAACCAAAAGAACCTACAGTTTATCTTACAAGACACCAAGTAGCAAAAATGTTATCTGTGGACTTATCAACTGTACATAACTTATCTGTAAAAGGCACACTTCAAAAGTATCAAATAGGTGGACGTATATTGTACAAACGTTCAGAGGTAGAAGAAGCTATAAAAAAGCTTAACAATTAATCAAAATTCGATTAAAAGGAAAAGAGGGTGTTCAACGCCCTCTTTTATTTATTGTTCAACTATTTGGTAAAACGTGGCAACGTATTTACCTACTTCAAATATACCTTATTTTGATTGATTTTCTTAAAATACTAATCTTAGATATTGACTTTGCTCAAAAAACCTATAAAAGTTCTTTATTGGTTAATTTTTCCGTGCTTCAAAAAAATAATAAAAATATTAAATGGAAAGCTAACGAATTTAATCAAGCAACATTTGTTAAAGAATGGAAAGGGGTTCTCTTTTGTTTTTTTACTAAAAAAGATACAGAAAAGGATGAATTGATTTTCACAAAACTAGAAATCTTATTAAAGCCGCATTATTTTTTTAATGATAATTTACATAATGCAAATATTTTTACCGTAGCTGATTGTATCTCTACTTTACTAGAGATAAAAGACACTTTCAATCTACCTACAGATGAATTGAAGATACTTAATATAGAATACGGAATAAATGCTATAAGCCCTATAGATTGCAAAGATTTAATCAACTATTTACTGTATCACGAGAAAAATCATTTTATTACATCAAGTGATAAATTGAAGTATAGTAAAATTAGTTTCAAACACGATAAAAACGGCAATGCAAACAATTACAAAAAGATTAAATTCTATAACAAAGGCTTTCAGTTTCCGCAATTTACTGATACTAATACTTTTCGGTTTGAAGTTAAAAGCAAGAGAACACAATTCATTAAAAAACTTGGAATTAAGACATATACTAATTTATTAAGTATAGAGACCTACTTAATTTTGACAGAAAGCATACAAAACGAATTTAATAAGGTTTTAATTATAGATGCGGATAATGAAATGCAGAATCTCTCTTCTAAAGAGAAAATTAAACTCAAAAACTATCTTAATACTATTACTTGGTCTAAGTACATTCAAGGAAGTAAAAACCTATTCAATAAACATAAGAAAATCTATTTTGAACTATTAGATAAAACACAAAATAATATTCACAATGATTTAAAAGACATTATTGATTCTAAACTAAAAGAGGTTTTAAAACCGTGTGCCAATTTAAGACCTATTGAAAAAGAAAAGCAGTGTGCCATTTTTAACTCTTATATAAATGAAAATAGCACACACTTAAATAAAAAAAGATGTGTAGTTACTAATTTAGACATATCAATGCAAAAAGATTCTAGCATAATGTTATCTTCAACAGGAATTAGGTATTATTACAAGAATTACCCTAATGTGTTTAAAAAGCTAAAAAAAAGACACTTAACAAAGAAATGGGCTAATTCAAATTTAAAAACTCAATTTTATCATTTAACCCACAATATCAGAGACGTTAATAAGAATAGAGAATTGAAACAAAAAAGACTATATTCTGATAGTCAATTACTTTTATTTAATTTACC
>CAZCHR010000167.1:0-5116 GCA_964498665.1 uncultured Tenacibaculum sp.
ATATTAATATAGCCATCTTTAACTATTACTTTTAGCTTTTTTTCTTCTATTGAAATTGCACCAATTTTTGAATTTTTAATAGTTGTTTTTTCAAAATCAGCTAATAATATTTTGACCTTTTGTTGCTTTCCTTTATTATTCAAAAAACACCATGACGATGGATACGGACTTAAACCTCTAATTAAATTATGAATAACCTGACCTTCTTGAATCCAATTGATCTTTGTGTTTTCTTTATCTAATTTATAAGCTGTCTTTGGTTCTTTTTCTGGTTGTACTGTAGTTGTTGCTTTTCCTGATTCAATTAAATCAACCGTTTCTAAAACTAAATTAGCTCCTTGATTCATTAATTCATCATGTAATGAGCCTGCTGTAGTATTATTTGCTATAGAAACTTTTTGCTGTAAAATAACTGCTCCTGTATCTATTTTCTCATCAATAAAAAAAGTAGTATTCCCTGTAACAGTCTCACCATTTATTACTGCCCAGTTAATTGGTGCAGCACCTCGATACTCAGGTAATAATGAAGCATGTAAATTAAATGTCCCATACTTAGGCATTGCCCAAACTACTTTAGGCAACATTCTAAAAGCAACTATTATTTGTAAATCAGCCTCAAGAGCTTTTAGTTCTGTTAAAAAATCTTCACTTTTTAAATTAGTAGGTTGTAATACTGGTAGGTTTTCTGAGACTGCATATTCTTTAACAGCCGAAGCTCGTAACTTTTGCCCGCGACCTGCTGGTCTATCTGGCGCTGTTATTACCCCTACTACCTTATAATTATTATCTACTAAGTTTTTTAATGAGGCCACCGCAAAATCTGGTGTACCCATAAAAACAATTTTTAATGACTTCATTATGGAATGATTATTTTATATGTATTATCAGACTGAATTACTATTTTCTTTTTTTCTAATAAGCTGCGCAATGTACGAATTAAATCTTCTTCTGCGTAAGCAAAACCTTGCGAAATGGCTCTAGAGTTCATTGCTCCATTTTTTAATTTATCTAAAATAAATTGTTCCATTTTTAATAAAACATCAGACGTGTGTTTTACTTTATTCCTTTTTATACAAACTGAACAAATACCACAATCGTCAGACTCTTCGCCAAAATAACGTAATAATTGTTTTGATTTACAATCATCATTATTTTCCACAAAAGTGATTACATTTTTAATTTTTTGAGAACGATTTCTAAGATTTGTCTTTATAAATTTTGAAACAGCATTTATTGCTAAGTCGTCTTCTCTTGGCTGTAAATACTCAATAGAACTATCGTGCTTACTGTTTTCAAAAATTATAATGTCTTGCTCTTTTAATTTTTCAAACAGCTCTGTTACTTTATTTTGAGATAATTGTATTGTTTGCGCTAGCCTACTTAAATCGATATTTATAATATTTGTAAAAACCCCTGAATAAATTCGTGCTAAAGCGCTTAATAACGAATCATAATTAGGGTTTTGATCAATAAAATTATTTAACAGGTTTACTGAAATTATAACCTGTATTGAAGTTGTATGAGTAAAAGTTTCAGTAAAACTTATAATTCCATTTTTATCAAGAATTTTTAAACTAGCATACACTTTAGATCTTGAAAGTTTATAACGATCGCAAAAATTAGAAAAAATCATAGTATGAGATTCATCTAAGCCTTCGCCATAACTTATTTGAAAATAACTAGACAATTTTCTATAAACTAGCTTCACAAAAGTTAAATCGGGAGTTTGAGCGGCAAACTGATCTTTTAGTTTATTTACAGTGTCGCCAGTTTGTAATAATAATGCATATGCTCTATTACCATCTCTACCAGCTCTACCTGCCTCTTGAAAATATCCTTCAATACTATTAGGTATATGCATGTGTACCACCGTGCGAACATCTGCCTTATCAATACCCATCCCAAAAGCATTTGTCGCAACTATAACTTGTACTTCGTTATCTATCCACTTTTTAAAATGTACTTTCTTTGTTTTAGCATCTAATCCGCCATGATATGGCAAAACACTTACCCCCTTTAATTGTAAATATTTGGCTATATTTTCTGTCGATTTTCTAGTTGGTACATATACTATAGCAGTACCTTTTTGTTTGGTAACAATTTGATGTAACAGATAATTTTTATCTTGTGTTTCATAAATACCATAGCTCAAATTATTACGCTTATATGAGGTCTGAAACAATTGATATTTATTAAAATTCAACTGTTCAATTATATCTTTTTGAACCTTTTTTGTTGCCGTTGCCGTTAGTGCAATAACTGGAATACTAGGCAGTAATTCTCGAATCTCTTTTATTTTAACATAAGAGGGTCTAAAATCATGACCCCATTCCGATATACAGTGTGCTTCATCTATAGCTATTAAAGACACATTCATTTTTTGAATACGTTGTCTTACTAATTCATTTTGCAACCTTTCGGGAGAAATATATAAGAACTTGTATTTACCATACGTACAATTGTTTAACAAAATATCTAAATCAGCAGCTGATGTTCCGCCTGGAATGAACATAGCTTTAATTCCTTTTTTTTCTAACTGATTTACTTGATCTTCCATTAAGGCTAATAACGGAGATATAACAACACATACCCCTTCATTAATTAATGCTGGAACTTGAAAACATAATGACTTACCACCGCCTGTTGGCATTAATACCAAAGTATCTTTTTTAGAAAGTATTGCCTCAATTATTGGTAGTTGCTTTGACCTAAAAGAATCGTAACCCCAATATTTTTGAAGTATTTGTTGTGGGGTTTTTACCATTTAATATTATACTATATTTTTTAAAATAAAAGATTTTCGTTCTGCTATTGTTCCTATTGGCACTTCGGTTACATTGTAACCAAAACTTATATAGGCATTATGTACACACTTATAAATTTCATTTGCTTGCTCATACGATTCGTAACGCTCATTATCGGTTACATGAATTTTTTGCCATGGAGGAAGCAAAAAAACTTGATTGTATTTACTTTTATTACACCCTTCTATAAACATATTTGAAATTTTATGTTTACCATAACGCATATAAGCAACAACATCATGAACACCACGATCATAAAAAACAGTTGTTTTTAAATCATTGGCTTTTTTAAATTGTAAAATTCTAGCGTTTAACAAGTCTTTATTAAACTGTTCTGGGTTTTCTAAAAAAGGTTGTTCTATTCCTTTTTTTTGAGAAGCTTTTATTAGCTCTCTAGAAATTTCTTCAAAACAATAAAAACCATCTTTTTCTAATGCATTTATAATAGTTGTTTTTCCTGAACTTGGACCACCTGAAATTACAATTCTTTTACTTTGCACTATAATTTATTAATTGTTTTTAAATAACTACTATTTTAAAACAAGTTCGTTATTATTTTTATTTAAAACAAAAAAACAGGAAATCAACTAGTGACTTCCTGTTTTTTATATTATTATTTAGAATAAACTATCCTACAAATAAAGGTCTGCTAGACATCATTTCATGTACTTGCTTTCCTATTTCTTTTTGTTTAGCTTCATCGTCAATATTAGTAATAACCTCATCAATTAGATCAATTACTTTTTTAAAGTCATCTTCTTTTAACCCACGAGTTGTTGCTGCAGCAACACCAATACGAATACCTGAAGTTACAAATGGAGACTGATCATCAAATGGCACCATATTTTTGTTTACCGTAATATCTGCTACACCTAAAGCCTCTTCTCCTTGCTTTCCTGTAACTCCTTTACTACGTAAATCAATTAACATCATGTGGTTGTCTGTTCCGTTAGAAATTACTTTGTAACCTTTAGAAACTAAAGCTTCAGCAGCTACTTTTGCATTCTGTTGAACTTGTAAACAGTATTCTTTAAAAGCTGGTGTTAAAGCTTCACCAAAAGCAATTGCTTTTGCTGCGATAACATGCTCTAAAGGTCCCCCTTGATTTCCTGGGAAAACGGCACTGTTTAATAACGTTGACATTTTCTTTAACTTTCCACTCTTTAATTTTAAACCTTGGAAATTTTCAAAATCTTTCCCTATTAAAATAAGACCTCCACGTGGTCCACGTAAAGTTTTATGTGTAGTTGTTGTTACAATATGACAGTGCTCAATTGGGCTCTGTAATAAACCAGTAGCAATTAAACCAGCTGGGTGTGCCATATCTGCTAATAAAATAGCGTTTACACTATCAGCAATTTCTCTGAATTTTTTATAATCGATTTCACGAGAATACGCTGAAGCTCCTGCAATAATTAATTTTGGTTGCTCCTTTTCAGCTATAGCTTGAATTTTATCATAATCTAACTCTCCTGTTTCTTCTTCTACTCCGTAAAAAGATGGTGTGTATAATTTACCAGAAAAGTTTACTGAAGAACCATGTGTTAAGTGTCCTCCGTGAGAAAGATCAAAACCTAAAATTTTATCTCCAGGGTTAATACATGCCGCAAAAACAGCTGTATTAGCTTGTGAACCAGAGTGTGGTTGCACGTTAGCATATTCAGCTCCAAAAAGCTCTTTAGCTCTATCAATAGCAATTTGCTCTACAATATCAACAACTTCACAACCTCCATAATATCTTTTCCCAGGATATCCTTCAGCATATTTGTTTGTTAGTACTGAACCTTGAGCTTCCATTACTTGGTCACTTACAAAGTTTTCAGAAGCAATAAGCTCTAAACCTTTAATTTGGCGTTGTTTTTCTTGCTCAATAAGTTCAAAAATCTTTTCGTCGCGTTGCATTAACTATGGATTTAAATATAATGTTTTGCAAAAATACGGATTCAAAATCAATACCTAAACTTTAAAGTATTGAAAAAGTAAAAAAAATGATGTTTTATATCAACGCATCTGTATATATTGCACCCTGTAAACACAAATAAAAAATTAACAAAACGTATAGCATAGATATCTTATTCTAGAAACAATATTTTAAGTTATCAAACGTTTTTTTCTTCAAACCTTAGCTTTAAAATGAATACGCTGCACACTCTATTATTTACGTTATTATTAACAATAACAACTATCTTTGCACAAGATACTACCACACCTGAAACTGTTGTTGAAGAAACTATAGATAATAGTATTAATGGCCAGTTTGAAACTTTATATAAAAAATCAAATAATTATCAAGACTATAAAGTTATTAAAAG
>CAZCHR010000168.1:0-5106 GCA_964498665.1 uncultured Tenacibaculum sp.
GATAATTCTTTTGTTGCTTGAACAGCAAATACTTTACTGTTTTGGTTTCCGAAGAAATGAATCATTATATTGTTGTGTTTGTGTGTTGTTTTAAGGGTGTAAATTTAGCTTTTTAAAATTAAATAGAAGCATAAAAAAAGCAGTAAAATTTGCTGCTTTTTTTAATTTCTTTTCGATGGTATTCTATTTCGTTCTATTTTACCTTTTTGAAGTGCTTTATAATTTTCATAACAATTAAGTACAGCTTCAATTAGCTGTAAATCACTAGCTTTTTTAATGAAATATTCAGAGTAATTACAGTCAGATAATAGTTTTATTAACTCTTGTTTATCCATTTCTAGATATTCCATCATTACTTCTCTGTCAAATTTACCAGCTAGCATTTTACGCAAATCATCTTCTTTTTTAAGTTTTTTAAGCTTTTTAAGTTGTTTTGGTTTTTTACCAAAAAGATTATAAACTAAATCAACTGGGTTTAAAAGTTTTGCAATAGGGGATGATATTTTTTGAGGTTTACCAATTTCGTAAGTTTGTGGTAAGCCATTAATATGAATTCTAGTAAAACGATCTTTAGGAACTTGTTTAACATCAACTTCTAAAACACCTATTAATTTAGTTGATTTGATTACAATTTCTTTTACCTCTTCGGGTTTTTCTTCTAAAGAGATTACTACTTCATTACCTTTTAAAAGATCATTTGTAACTTTTAGTTTTATTGAAGAGAAACCAAGAAATGATACTAAAACTGTATCATTAGCTTTTGATGTTAGTTCAAACAATCCTTTTTCGTTAGTAATCGTACCAATTACTGTATTTAAGTTTAAAATATGTGCAGCACTTAGTGCTTTTTTTGTTTCTGCATGTATAATTTGACCTTTTAATTTTTGATTTTGTGAAAAACCAACAAAAGAAATAAATAAAAATACGAATAAGGGTAGGTATATTTTCTGCATGATGCAATAATAAGAATTATTAAAAAGAAACTAGTTAATAAACTGTGAAATTGCTTTTAGATAGTAAATAATATAGTGTAGATTCTTTTTACAAATGTTTTAAATAATAAAGTGCACATAGCGGGAGTCGAACCCGCACTCACGTTGTGAACAAGCCCCTCAAGCCTGCGCGTCTACCAATTCCGCCATACGTGCTAAAACTAAAAAAGTTAAGCATATGCTTAACTTTTTTTATAGTGACCGGGCTGGGGCTCGAACCCAGGACCCTCTCCTTAAAAGGGAGATGCTCTACCAACTGAGCTACCAGGTCATTTGCTTCTTTCTTAAAGCGGTTGCAAATATACAACGCTTCTTTAAACTAGAAAAACTTTTTTTATAAAAATTTTACAGATATTTGTAACTCTTTAATTATTAGATTATGAAAATTGTTTTAATTGGTTACATGGCTAGTGGAAAATCGACAATAGGTAAATTATTAGCTAAAAAAATGGAATTATCTTTTATTGATTTAGATGATTATATTGAAAAGAAAGAAGAAAAAACAATTTCAGAGATTTTTAATAAAGATGGTGAAATTTATTTCAGGAAAAAAGAACACCTTTATTTAAAAGAACTTTTAAGTTTAGAAAATGATTTTGTTTTAGCACTTGGTGGAGGTACACCTTGTTACGCTGGTAATATGAGTTTGATTAAAAATAGTATTGATGCAAAATCAGTTTATTTTAAATTAAAAACACCAACTTTAGTAAATAGATTAACAAAAGAAAAAACGAAAAGACCTATAGTTGCTTCTCTTGAAGATTCAGATATACCAGAATTTATAGCTAAACATTTGTTTGAGAGAAGTTTTTACTACAATCAATCAGATATTGTATTGAATGGAGATAATATTACTATCGAAGAAACTATAAGTAAAATATATAGTCTACTACTTTAAATATGCAATTGTTTCGTTTGAGTTAAATTCGACTACAATATGTTCTTTTATAGAAGTTGATAGAGAAATACCTTTAAAATCAGCTTTAACAGGATACTTTTTATGATTTCTATTAACTAAAACAGCAGTTTTAAATCGTTTTAAAGGAACTTCTAAAAAATGTTTTACACCATATATTAATGTTGTGCCAGAATTTAAAACATCATCAACCAAAACTAACGATTTATTTTGATAGTCATCTACATTTAAAGAAGTAGAAATGGTGTTGATGGGATTTTTTTTATCGATTGACACTTTACATATTTTAACTTCTATTGAAGAAATTTCTGATAATATAGTTGCTATTTTTTTTGCAAATAAATATCCATTGTTAGCAATACCAGCAACTATAATTTCAGATTCATTATAATTACTTTCATAAATTTGAAAAGCAATTCGGCGAGTTTTCTGTTCTATTTGTGTATTGTTTAATATTAAAGTATCAGAATTAATCATATTTGCTATTATTTTAATAAATATTACAAATTAACATTATTTTTATCAGAATCTTCATAATAATCATCTATATCACGACGATCTTTTTTTGTAGGTCGTCCTGTTCCTTTCTTCCTATAATAATCTTTTGAATATTTAAGTAATTCTGTTTTTTCAAATTCTTCTTTTGGTGTTAAATCTTTTCGGTAAAGATCAACTAGTTTTGCACCAACTCGGTTAGGAGGTATGTCTAAAACTTTTATTTTGTAGTTGATTTGATTTTTACGGACAGTAATTTCTTCATTTCCAAAAATATCTTTAGATGGTTTTAAGTTTGTACCATTTATTTTTATATGTCCCTTTTTACAAGCTTCAGTAGCTAAACTACGTGTTTTGAATATCCGTATGCACCATAAATATTTATCTATTCTCATATAAAAAGTTAAAATTTATCTTTTCGTTTTTTACAAAGGTATAAAAATGGTAAATTGCGCGTTAAAATTTCAAGATTAAATGATAAAAATTAAACATATTTTTTATTTCGCTTTAGTAAGTGTTTTATTGTATTCGTGTGGAGATGATAATGCAATTACTGACCCATTTGCAGATATAGACCATAAAGCATTAGCTTTATCAGATAATGATTCATTAGTTAAATTTTTAAAAGCACATTATTATGATACTTCTTTAGATTCTGTTAAACCTTTAGTAACTGGTAAAATAGCTCTTTTTGATGATAGTTCTAATCTTATTACTATGGATGCAAAAAGGAATGGTATAGATTACAAACTATATGTTTATAAAGTAAGAAATGGAAACCCTATAGACCCTGTTTTTGGTAATTCTAATGATGATAAAGGATATCCTACTGTTTCGGATTCTTTATATACTAAATATTCTGGACAAACTATAGTTTCAAGTATTGAATTAAGTACTAAATTTGATAGTAAAACCAAAGGATTCTGGGCTTCTTATGAAAGATTAGGGGTAAGAGGTTGGTCTTTTGGATTTAAAAATTTTAAAGGAGGATATTTAAAGAAAAATTCTACAGGTGGAGTTTATAATGGACCAATTACTTATTTAGAAGGAGGAAAAGGTGTTTTATTTATTCCTTCAGGTTTAGCATACACATCTATTGATAAAAATAATTATCGTAACTCACTAGTTAATAGGAATTTAATGTTTTATATAGAACTATTAGATTTTGTAAAAGATACTGATCATGATAATGACGGAGTTTCTTCTTATTTAGAGGACGCAAATAACGATGGTGATTTAGAAAACGATTTTAGTGACCCTAAAAAACCAATAATTCCAGATTATTTAAATAAAGACATTAAATAGTTTTAAATATGTCTTGACCTGAAAAAACGTTACAGAATTAATAATTCAAAGGTAGTGATTTTAAATTGCTACCTTTTTTCTTTTTGTATTGTTTTCTTTTTAGCTTATTCTGTTGATGTATTTGATTAGGTGTTAACATATGATTTGATAAATGCGGTCTGAAATTATTATATATTTCAATAGCATTTTTAACTAAACTCTTCTTCGTTTTTAAATCTAAATCATATTTATCTATATCAAATTCTTGTTTTAAAATACCGTTAATTCTTTCAGCAATTGCATTTTCATAAGGGTCATATTTTTGAGTCATACTTGCCGTAATATTATTTTTATTAAGTATTCTTTGATATTCACTAGAGCAATATTGTAATCCTCTGTCAGAGTGATGTATTAAAGGTGTTTGCGTATAAGCTCTACTTTTTATAGCCATATCTAGGGACCTAAGTGTTCCGCAAACTTGCAAACTATTAGATATATATCATATCCAACTATCTTTTTGGAATAAGCATCGGTTATTAGAGCTAAATAACAAGGTTTCTTTCTACTTCCTATATAAGTAATATCACTTACCCATACCTGCTCTGGTTTATCAAAATCTAAAGTAGTTATTAGGTTTTGATGTTTTTTAAATCTATGATGAGAATTGGTTGTTATATGATATTTCCTTTTAGGTTTAATAAGCATATGATTAGCTCTTAAGATATCAAACAACTTGTCTCTACCTACGGATAATTGAGATAACTGTAACTTCAATTTATCATATAGCTTTCTAGTGCCTAACTTAGGCATTATCATCCGAATGGATTTGACTAATTCAATAACCTTATGAGCTAGTTTTTGTTTGTAAATAGTAGCTTGTTTTGCTCTATAATAAGCCTGTCTATTAATCCCGAATAAATCAAAGGTAAACACTATTGTTTGTTGTTTTTCTTGGCTGAATCTTTCGACAACTCGGGTACAGACTTTTTTCTAATAGGAATATTAAATTCTTCTTCAGCTATATCAATCATCATATCAAATAGAATCGCTTTTTTATCGGCTCTATCTGCTAAATTACTTTTCATTACACTTAAATTTAGTGTAAAGCTATTTTAGGACGGAACAATAAAAGCATAAAAAAAACGAAGTTAAAATTTCGTTTTTTTTATGCTTTTATTTATTAGAAATTTCTGCGATAATTTGGTAAATCGAGTATTTAAATTAACAGTATTACCTTAACTACTTCTCCATTTTCTTAAATAGATACCTAATTTACCTAAGTATATTCCTACTATAAAATTGTAGTTCTACAGAAAACCATCATCTGTAATGCTAAATTTAATTTGTGATAATTGATTACTCCTAAAATAAAAATAAGACTAAAATTATTTTTAATAATTTATTGAGTTTGTAGAAACA
>CAZCHR010000169.1:0-5049 GCA_964498665.1 uncultured Tenacibaculum sp.
AAATCAAAGAATATGTGTTTTATATCCATTTATTATTTTACTATTTTTAACATTGAGTTATATAATCTTTCCCACCCTTTCCATCTTTGATAATTGCTAAAACTCTCATTATGAAAAACAGTTATAAAAACTCCATTAACCGATTTTACTTCGTTTTTTAAATCTCTAATTTTCCCTAACGATTGTTTTGCTGTTAATTTCATATAATCATTTAAAGTAGAATCAATTAAAGCAAAAGAGAAAATTTTTAATGGTGTTTGAATTTCGAAATTTAAATCATAAAAATAAAAAGGAGTGCAAGTACTTGCTCTAAAACCAGTATGACTTGCATATCCCATAGAATAATCTTCTTCGATTTCTAAATCTATTAATTTCTGATATGTTCCTGGTAAAGAAACTCGTAAAAAATGTTGACGAGATCTTTTAATAGGCATATTTGTAATACTTTCTAATCGTTCTTTTTCTTTTTTTAGCAAATCACCTTTATTCATTGTATAATAAGACGGATGTAAACCTACTCTAGCGTAATCTACCATGTCTTTTATCAATAATTTAAATTTTCTTTTTGATGCTGAAACATTAGTATCAAAAGTTGTATAATCTCCTATTAAAAAAAAGAATATTGTTCTAACATTATGCGTTTTTTTATATTGAATAATATCGTTAAACGTATCGAACGGGTCTTTTTTTATATTGAATAAAACAGCAAATCTATCCCAAATATTAAATACTTTAAATTTATATGTGTCTTTTAAAAAACCTCCTATAGTTCTTACAAAACTTTTATGCTTATAAGCAAAAGCATTATCTACGTCGATTGTAGAAATATATTTATATTTTCTGATTGAATGTTCATATTCTGGGAATTTAACTTTTAGTTTTTTTAAAAATTTATAAGCCCAAATATCTACTACTGGTTTTTCTAAAAAATTATTTTTAAATGCAATACTTTTTGTTGCAGAGAACCTTCCGTGACTATCTTTTATATGAGGTATATATTCTTCATATCTAGAAATTAAATAAAAACTTGCTGCAAAAATATCAAATGGTACTTCTGATTGTTCACTTGTTAAAAAAAAACAAGGAATATCTTCCCATTTTTGAACATTTATTTCAAAATCTTTAATTCCTTGTTGAAACAAAAGCTCGTTACTTTTAACGAAAAACTCTTTTCCTAATGCAACATTGGTATAAGAAAATTTTGGCCCATTAAATGCTACAAATTCTTCAACTTTACCTGTAAAATTAATTGGTATTTGTAAAATTCGTGTAAAAATATGTTTAAATATATAACGAACCCTCGGAGTAACTTTTTGCGTATAAATAAGTATCATAGCCACTAAATATCTGTTATAAAATAATAAGAACTATAAAATTCCTTCATCTGCAAAGCTAAAATACGCTTTTTCGGTAATTATTAAATGATCTAGCAATTTTATATCAAGTGTTTTTCCTGCTTCTTTAATCTTATTTGTTAATTCAATATCTGATTTACTTGGATTAAGTTTTCCTGAAGGATGATTATGAGATACAATTATACCTACTGCCGATAATTTTAATGCTTTTTTATAAAGCAATCTTATATCAACTAAAGTTGATGTGAAACCACCTTTACTTAGTTGGTGTTTTGCTAATATTTTATTTGAATTATTTAAATATAATACCCAAAACTCTTCATGTTCTAAATCATTTAACAAAGGTGTTAATATCGTTGCTGCGTCTAATGAACTTTTAATTTTAGAAATAATATTGTTTTTATCTTCAAATTGTTTTCTCTTACCAAACTCTAAAGCTGTAATAATTGAAATTGCTTTTGCCTCCCCTATTCCCTTAAACTTCATCAATTCTTCTATCGATAATTTCGACAATGTATTTAAATCGTTATTCACAGACAATAGTATTCTTTTTGATAAAGCAACAGCACTTTCATTTCTATTTCCAGAACCAATTAAAATTGCAATTAACTCAGCATCTGATAAAATTTCTTTGCCTTTTAACATTAATTTTTCTCTTGGTCTATCATCTAATGCCCATGATTTTATGGGTATCTTTTTCATTTTTTTAAATTATATTTAGTTATAAATATAATTCATTTATTGCACAACCCAAAGAAGCACAGTATCTTTGTAGTCTATCATTTTTAATTTTAAATATGAAGATTATCATAGCCGGGGCTGGAGACGTGGGTTTTCATTTGGCTAAACTCCTTTCTTACGAATCACAAGATACTTATGTGATAGATTTTGATGGCAACAAACTAAGTTACATTAATAATCATCTAGATGTTATAACAAAAAAAGGAGATGCTACTTCCATTAAATTGTTAAAAGAAATTGGTATTGATTCTGCCGATTTATTATTAGCTGTTACAGAAAGTCAGAATACTAACTTTACAATATCTGTAATAGGAAAAGCTTTAGGTGTTAAAAAAACTATTGCTAGAATTAACAATCCTGAATTTTTAAAAAATGACACTATCAATTTTAAAGATTACGGTGTAGATTTTATGATTTCTCCTGAAGCTTTAGCTGCCGAAGAAATTAAATTACTTTTAAATCAATCTTCATTTAATGATACTGTTGCTTTTGAAAACGGAGTATTTAACATCATGGGAACAACTCTCGGGTATAAATCTCCTATTTTAGATTTAACTGTTAAAGAAGCTAAAGACAAATTTAGTGTTGTTGATTTTATAACCATCGCTATAAAAAGAGAAGGAACATCGCAAACAATTATTCCTCGTGGTGATACTACATATAAAATAAACGATCAGGTTTATTTTTCTGTACCAAATTATAGTATTGAAAAGTTATATCCTATTATTGGAAAAGAACAAATAGACATTAAAAATGTTATGGTTCTTGGAGGTAGTAGTATTGGTAGAAAAACATCAAGAAGTCTTTGTAACGATAATTTTAAAGTTAAATTAATAGAACGTAAAAAAGAAAAAGCACTAAATCTTGCTGAAGACTTAATGAATACTTTAGTAATTCATGGAGACGGTAGAGATTTAGAACTCTTAGAAGAAGAAAATATTAGAGAAATGGATGCTTTTGTTGCTGTTACTGGCGATTCTGAAACTAACATTATGTCTTGTTTAGTTGCAAAATCGAAAGGAGTTAAAAAAACAGTAGCTTTAGTTGAAAATATGGATTACATAAATATTTCTCAAACAATAGGTATTGATACTCTTATTAATAAAAAACTAATTGCAGCTAGTAATATTTTTCGTCATATACGTAAAGGTGAAATACTTGCATTAGCTAACCTTCATAATATTGATGCCGAAGTATTTGAATTTGAAGTTCAGCCAAATGCCAAAGTAACTCAAAAACCAATTAAAGAATTACGTTTTCCTAGAGAAGCTGTTTTTGGTGGAGTTATTAGAGATGGTAAACCACATATGTCTTTTGGTAATTTTCAAATAAAAAGTGGCGATAAAGCTATTGTTTTTTGTTTACCTGAAGCAATAACAATTGTAGAAGATTTATTCAACTAAATGGAAAATCTTAATTTCAAACTTATTTATCGTTTTTTAGGAGTCACCGCTTTCCTTAACGGATTATTTATGTGGCTTTCACTACCTTTTAGTCTATATTACGATGAACCTTCTAAATGGGGTATTTTAAGCGCTGGAATTATAACTGTTGCTATTGGTTTATTACTTTACTTATTTAATAAACCTGACAATAAAAACATTCAAAAAAAAGAAGGGTATCTTATTGTTACACTAGGTTGGTTAACACTATCAATTACAGGTATGCTTCCTTATGTTTTATCTAATAGCATTCCAAATATTACAAACGCTTTTTTCGAAACTATTTCTGGATATTCAACAACTGGCTCTTCTATTTTAACTGATATCGAGTCTATGCCAAAAGGAATTTTATTTTGGCGAAGTGCAACTCATTGGATTGGTGGTATGGGAATTATTGTTTTAACAATTGCCATTTTACCTTTATTAGGTATTGGAGGTATGCAATTGTTTATGGCAGAAGCTCCAGGACCATCAGCCGATAAATTACATCCTCGAATTACAGATACTGCAAAACGCTTATGGTTAATATATGTGTTACTAACTTTTATTGAGTTTATACTGTTAAAAGTTGCTGGTATGACATGGTTTGATGCCTTAAATCATGCAATGGCAACTGTTAGTACAGGTGGATTCTCTACAAAAAATGCAAGTGTTGCACATTGGAATGCTTTTCCTGTTATTCAATACATTATTGTATTTTTTATGTTTGTTGCAGGTACAAACTTTGTACTTACTTATTTTGCATTAAAAGGTAAATTTCAAAAAGTAATTCAAAGCGAAGAATTTAAATATTATTTATACGGTACATTAGTAATATCTGCTATTGTAGCTGTTACTATCATCTTTTTTCAAGATCCTAACCTACAATCTTCTATTACACACCCAATGGTTTGGGGTAAAACTGAAAGTGCAATTAGGCATGCTTTATTTTCGGTAATATCAGTAGTTACAACCACTGGTTTTGTTTCTGCCGATTTTACAATGTGGAGTTATTTTTTAACAGCTTTATTTTTTTCTTTATTTTTCTTAGGTGGTTCAGCAGGATCAACCTCTGGTGGAGTAAAAATTGTACGACATATTATAATGTTAAAAAACAGTTTTTTAGAATTCAAAAAAACATTACACCCTAATGCGATTATACCTGTGCGTTACGATGGTAAAGCCGTAAAACAAACTATTGTATTTAACATACTATCTTTCTTTGTTTTATATATGTGTATTTTTATTATCGGTACAGTAATTTTAGCTTTCTTAGGTTTAGATGTACCTTCTGCTTTAGGAGCCTGTGCTTCTTCTCTCGGTAACATAGGTCCTGCTATTGGCAGCGTAAGTCCTGTAGATAATTTCAACCATTTATCAACTGGTGCAAAATGGTTTTGCTCTTTTTTAATGCTAATTGGTCGTTTAGAGTTATTTACTGTTTTAATATTATTAACTCCTTTCTTTTGGCGTAAAAACTAATAACCTGAGTTCGATTAATAAAAAGAGAGTTGATTAGTTTTAATCGTTTG
>CAZCHR010000170.1:0-4956 GCA_964498665.1 uncultured Tenacibaculum sp.
ACTTTTAGTCGTAAAGGAAACTATGGCACTTTCAGTCCATAGTGGTTCATTTTAACTGTATTTATTATTTATGTATCAAATATAATAAGTAAAAAACTCAAGAGTAAGAATTTACTCTTGAGCTATATATAAAATAGTATTTAATTACCAACGAATCACAACTGATCCCCAAGTAAATCCACTACCAAAAGCAGCTAAAACTACTAAATCATTATCTTTAATTTTACCCAATTCCCAAGCTTCAGTTAAAGCAATAATTACAGAAGCAGCAGTTGTATTACCGTACTTCATAATATTATTATGCACCTTATCGTCACTTAATTGAAATTTCTTTTGAATGAACTGAGCGATACGTAAATTTGCTTGATGAGGAATTAACATATCAATATCATCCTTTTCTAATCCATTTGCTTGTAAACCTTCAACAATAGCTTCAGAAAAACGTCCGATAGCATGTTTAAAAACAAACTGTCCATTCATGTAAGGAAAATACGATACATCATCTGGGTCATTCGCTTCTAAAATTTCAGGTACCCAACGACTTGTTGAAGGACCTTCTAAAACTAATTCCTTAGCATGTTTTCCTTGAGAATGTAAATGAGAAGATAAAATACCTTTACCTTTCTCTTCTGAACGAGAAAGAACAGCAGCTCCTGCACCATCACCAAAAATAACAGTTACTCCTCTACCTCTTGTAGATTTCTCTAATCCTCCAGAATGATTCTCTGCTCCAATAACTAAAATATTCTTGTACATACCAGTTTTAATAAACTGATCTGCAACCGACATCGCATATATAAAACCTGAACATTGATTACGAACATCTAATGCACCAATAGTTGGCATATCTAACATTTCTTGAACTTGTACTCCTCCTCCTGGAAAATACATATCCGGACTCAAAGTAGCAAAAATGATAAAATCAATATCATCTTTGGTTAAACCAGCACGTTCAATTGCAATTCTAGAAGCTTTTGCTCCCATAACAGCAGTTGTATCTCCTGTTTTTGGATCTATCCATCTACGCTCTTTAATACCAGTTCTTTCTTGAATCCATTCGTCAGAAGTATCCATAAACTCTTTTAAGTCATTATTAGTAACCACATTATCTGGTACATAATAACCTAATCCTGTTATTTTTGAATTATACATAATTTTTATGTTGATTTTTTTGTTGTTTGCAAAATTTTAGCTCGTAAAAATAGTGTTTTTACAATTATAAAAAACTGACTAAAAAGATAGTCTTTTTTTAAAACATAATGTCATCTTGTCACAAAATATATTTTGGTATTTTTTTTGACTACTCTATCATCAGAAAATAATATCAAATCAAAATATATACTTATGAGTAAAGGAAACATTAATGTATCGGTAGAAAATATATTTCCACTGATTAAAAAATTCTTGTATTCTGATCACGAAATCTTTTTACGTGAGTTAATTTCTAACGGAACTGACGCAACTACAAAATTAAAACACTTAATCTCTATTGGTGAAGCTAAAACTGAATTAGGTGATGCAAAAATTGAAATTAGTATTGATAAAGATGCCAAAACTTTAACGATTAAAGACCAAGGTTTAGGTATGACAGCTGACGAGGTTGAAAAATACATCAATCAAATTGCTTTTTCTGGAGCTGAAGAGTTCTTAGATAAATACAAAGACGATAAAAACGAAACTGGTGTAATTGGTCACTTCGGATTAGGTTTTTATTCAGCATTTATGGTTGCTGATAAAGTGGAGTTAATTACAAAGTCATTTAAAGATGAACCAGCTGCTCATTGGACTTGTGATGGTTCTCCTGAGTTTACTTTAGAAGCGCACGATAAAGCTGACAGAGGAACAGAAATCGTTTTACATATTGCTGAAGATTCTTTAGAGTTTTTAGAAGAAGCTAAAATTTCTGGTTTATTAAATAAATACAATCGTTTTAACCAAGTGCCAATTAAATTTGGAACTAAAAAAGTAAACGATCCAGATTTTACACCTCAAACTACAACGGATGCTGAAGGTAAAGAAACTACTGAACCTCATAAACAAATTGATGTAGATAATATTATCAACAACACAAATCCTGCTTGGACCAAAAAACCTGCTGATTTAGAATCTGAAGACTATACAAACTTCTATCGTGAATTGTACCCAATGCAGTTTGAAGAGTCTCTATTCCACATTCACTTAAATGTAGATTATCCGTTTAATTTAACAGGAATTTTATTCTTCCCTAAGTTATCTCAAAACTTAGATATGCAAAAGGATAAAATTCAGTTATATCAAAACCAAGTTTTTGTAACTGATAATGTAGAAGGAATTGTTCCTGATTTTTTACAGATGTTAAAAGGAGTTATCGATTCTCCAGACATTCCATTAAACGTTTCTCGTTCTTATTTACAAGCTGATGGTGCTGTAAAAAAGATTTCTGGTTATATCACTAAAAAAGTAGCTGATAAACTTTCTTCTTTATTCAAAAAAGACAGAGCTGATTTCGAACAAAAATGGAATGATATTAAAGTGATTATCGAATACGGAATGTTATCGGAAGATAAATTCTTTGATAAGGCTAAAAAATTCGCTTTATATCCAACAGTTGCTGATAAGTTTTTTACGTTTGATGAATTAGTTGAAAACACTAAAGATACACAGACTGATAAAGATGGAAATCACATAATTTTATACGCTTCTAATAAAGATGCTCAACACAGTTACATTCAAGAAGCTACTGCTAAAGGATATGAAGTGTTATTATTAGATTCTCCTATCGTATCACACTTAATGCAAAAATTAGAAACTTCTGGTGAAACAAAAGTTCAGTTTACTCGTGTTGATGCAGATCATATTGATAACTTAATCAAAAAAGACGATACTGTTATTTCTAAACTTTCTGATGAAGAAAAAGAGAAGTTAAAACCTGTTATCGAAGGGGCTGTAAATAACAAAACATATACTGTTCAATTAGAGTCTATGGATTCTTCTAGTTCTCCTTTCTTAATTACGGTTCCAGAATTTATGCGTCGTATGAAAGAAATGCAAGCTTCTGGCGGAGGCGGAATGATGGGAATGGGTAATTTACCTGAAATGTATAACTTAATTGTTAATACAAACCATCCATTAGTTTCTGAAATTTTAAACGCGAATGAAGAAGATCAGAAACGTTTAACTACTCAGGCATTTGATTTAGCAAAATTATCTCAAAACCTGTTACATGGTGAAGAATTGACTAATTTTATTAAGCGTAGCTACGAGTTAATTAAGTAAGCAACAAAGTTGCTCTAAATATTAAAACCTCTTTGTTTTGCAGAGAGGTTTTTTTTATACTCTTAATCTAGGAATCTAGCATTTAACAATTACTATTTTCTAGTTAACTAAATAAAAAGTAACTTTAACCATTAAAAACTAATAGGTTACTCATTATTAGTTTTAGTTGATATAATTTATAAATACGTTTGATAAGAATTTAAAATATATACTATTATGAAAACATTAAAAAAATCCACGTTATTAACCTTAGGCTTATTCTTTACAATTTTCTTATTTACCAATTCAGCAAATGCTCAAATTCAAGTAAAAGGTATTGTCAAAGGAGAAACTACTGAAGGGACTGAAATTCTTAATGGCTCAAACATTTATTTATCAAATAAAAAAGTGGCTACAGTATCAAATAAAAAAGGTGAATTTACATTTCCGAAAGAATTAAAATCTGGAGATGTTTTAGTTTTTTCTTTTTTAGGTTTTGAGAAGAAAAAGGTTGTCATAAATGCTAGTTCGACCTTTTTAACTGTAATTTTAAAAGAAGATTCAAATCAAATGTTAGGTGCTTTAGGTTCTGATAAACCTTATAAATCTAAAAGAGCAAAACAATAATTTTTTATGCGAAAAATTGTTTTTTTATTTCTCTTACTTTTAGTACTTGTTAGTTATGGACAACAATCAGATTTTAGCCATATAGATTTTACAAAAGCTGATAACATTGCTAAATTACATAAAAGTAAGAGATTTTTAGAGCTTAATAAAATCACTTATAATCTTACAAAAAACTTAGATACTGATGTAGAAAAGCTGCGAGCAATTTATGTTTGGATTTGTAGTAACATTGCGAATGATTTTAGTTTGTATTCTTTAAATGAAAGAAAAAGGAAAAAGTATTTAAATGATTCTATTAAACTACAAAACTGGAACTCTAAATTCAAGAAAAAACTTTTTAAAAAACTACTTAAAAAGAAAAAAACCATTTGTACAGGTTATGCATACTTACTAAAAGAAATGTGTAGTATTATTGGTATAGAATCTAAAATGGTAAATGGTTTTGGAAGAACAAGTTCTGTAGATATTACAAAACTATCAATGCCAAATCATACTTGGAATATTGTAAAATTAAATAACAAATGGTATTTATGCGATCCTACTTGGTCTACAGGTATTTCTTTTCCAGAAGAAGGTAGGTTTGAATTTACATATAATGATGGTTATTTTTTAACGGATCCAAAGTTGTTTTTTAAAAATCATTTCCCATTAGATTATCAATTTACTCTTTTAAAAAAAGATCATAGCTTTTTAGAATTTACAGAATTACCACTATTATATCCAGAGGCATTTAATGTAATAGAAGAGCAAATTACTCCAAATAAAATGTATCATGAAATAAAGAAGGGTTCTACTTTACTTTTTAAATACAAACTAAAAAAAAGGATAGATAAAAACAAAGTAAAACTTGTTTATTATGCTGGTAATAATCAAAAAAAGTTAAAAGCGAAAGTAAATATCACTAGTGATAATGTATTAACCATAAATAATATTTTTAAAAGAAAAGGGTATTTTGATATCCATTTATACATTGATAACAAAATTATTATCACACATACCATATCTGTTTCTAAGAGTTAAATTTATTAACTAATTATTATTAAATTAATTCCATATTTTTGATTTTATAACTTCTAGTCAAAATAAGTTTATGGA
>CAZCHR010000171.1:0-4941 GCA_964498665.1 uncultured Tenacibaculum sp.
ATTATTTTCTTTTTTGGTGTAAAGGAACTGGTTTTTCTTGTTTAACCAATGGAGTTCCATATAAATCGAAATCTCCTGCTTCATCAATTTTAACATCAATAAATTCTCCTAATTTTATATAATGCTTTGTTGCATCTACAATAACATCGTTATCAACATCTGGCGAATCAAATTCTGTACGTCCGTAAAAATACTCTCCATCTTTTCTATCAAATAAACAACGGAAAGTTTTTCCTACTTTTTGTTGATTTAATTCCCAAGATATTTGCGATTGAACTTCCATAATTTCGTTTACTCTACGAAATTTCACATCAGCAGGCACATCATCTTCTAAAACAAAAGCACCAGTATTTTCTTCGTGTGAATATTCAAAAGCCCCTAAACGTTCAAAACGCATTTCTTCCACCCAATCTTTTAACTCCTCAAACTGTTCTTCCGTTTCTCCTGGATATCCAACAATTAAAGTCGTACGGATTGCCATATTAGGTACATATTCTCTAAACTTATGAATTAAATTTGTTGTTTTTTCATGAGTCGTACCACGTTTCATCGATTTTAAAATCTCCGTATTGATATGTTGCAACGGAATGTCTAAATAATTACAAACCTTTGGTTCTTCTCTCATTACATCTAGTACATCCATCGGGAAACCAGAAGGAAATGCATAATGCAAACGAATCCATTCAATTCCGTCAACTTTAACCAACTCTTTTAATAAATCAGCTAATGCACGTTTTTTATAGATATCTAATCCGTAATATGTTAAATCTTGAGCGATTAACATAATTTCTTTAATTCCGTTTTTAGCCAACTTAGTAGCTTCAATCACTAAATTTTCAATCGGAGTAGATTTGTGTTTTCCTCTCATTAAAGGAATTGCGCAAAACGAACAAGGACGATCACAACCTTCTGCAATTTTTAAATAGGCATAATGTTTTGGTGTAGTCGTTAAACGCTCGCCAATTAATTCATGCTTATAATCTGCTTCTAAAACTTTTAATAGTTCAGGTAAATCGTGCGTTCCAAAATATTGATCTACATTTTTTATCTCTGCTTCTAAATCTGGTTTATAACGTTCGCTTAAACAACCAGAAACAAATACCTTATCTATCTCACCAGCTTCTTTACGTTGCGCATGATGTAAAATTGTATCTATACTCTCTTCTTTAGCTTTACCAATGAATCCGCAAGTATTAATAACTACAATATTACCTTCTTCATTTTCATCTTCATGAACCACATCTTTACCATTAGCTTTTAATTGTCCCATTAAAACCTCACTATCGTAAACATTTTTAGAACACCCTAAGGTAACTACGTTGATTTTATTTTGCTTAATTGTTTTAGTGCGCATAATTTTAAAAAAATAAGTGTGCAAATATACGTCTTAAATAATGCTTTTTAAGCTCCTTTTAAAAGTAAGTTTTCGTTAAAACATATGTAAATTTGTTAATCTGATAAAAATATCGAACTTAGCTTTTCATAAATTTTAAACAGATTATTTAAATTGAATAAATTAAACTCATCAATTAAACATCATATATATATTGGCCTTTTTATTAGTCTTTGGATTTTTGGATTTATATTTTATATAAAACCATTTGATGGTGGTGGAGATGATCTTTATTGGTGGTGGATATACCTAAGTGTTGGTGTTGGTTTTAGTTTTATTTCTTTTACTACCTATTTTTTTGTAGCTATTTGGCAAAATTATGTTTATCAAAAAACCTTCAACTGGAATATTGGTTTTGAAATATTCTTTATCACTTTATTTATTTTACTCTATTTAATTCTAACTTATTTATACTACAAAAGTCCTTTTATTAAAGGAATAATGTCTTTTGAGGTATATAGAAATGCATATTTAAAGTCAACACTACTATTTATCCCTATATTAATTTTCTTAAGAACTTTCGTTTTACGTTTTTTACCTAAAGAAGTGTCAAAACCTGAAACAGAAATTGAAGATAAAACAGTAATTATTAAAGGTGATTATAAACTGGATGTTTTAAAAATTCTAAAATCAGACTTAATTTATATTACTAAAACACAAAATTATATTGAGAGATATTTTACATTGAAAACACTGAAGTAAAATAGAAATTAATTCGTTTTTCACTTAAAAAAATTCATTTAGATTTTAGATTTCTTAATACAAGTTCACCGCTCACATTTAATAAATCCAATTCATTTTAAATCTTGGAAAAATTCTACAACTATACTTTTAAATAAAATTGAGGTTCCTGTATCAAAAAGTTATAAGAGCAACATTTCATCTTTATAAATTTCGCACCTAAAATTGTAGTTTTTACACCTATACCTTGTATTTATTATACCTGTAAAGAAATATATGAATAGTTTTGATCTAACGTAAATTACAATAAACAATTTCATGAAAAAACTATTATTACTTCCTATTCTATTCATTATTAGCACAATTTCTGCTCAAAATGACACCATTTTAACACCAGAAAAGATTAAGCAAATTAACGAATTTGTTAAAAGTAAAAAAGACTTTTACAATTCGCCAAGTATAGTTGTAGCAATTACTGATGAAAACAAAACTGTGTATTTAAAACATTTTGGTGATGCAAAAAAAGGAGACAAATACTTAATAGGTTCTAATACAAAATCTTTTACAGCATTACTTACGCTTCTTGTACAAGAAAAAGGAATGTTAGATATTGATGATCCTGTAAATAAGCATTTAAAATGGTTTACTTATAAAAACAAAAATGTTTCTGATAGAATTACAATTAAAGATTTATTAAAACACACTTCTGGTCTTAATACAGAAATAGGAAGAACATTTTTAGACAATGATCCTAGTTTTAATTACACAACATATTATTCTGAAAAGTTTAAAGAATTAGAAATTGCAGACACACCAAATCAACCATTTAGATATTCTAATGCAAATTATAGGTTATTAGGTTTATTAATAGAAAAAATTACTGGAAAAAGCTATGAAAAATGTTTGAAAACTTACATAACAAAACCAATGCTTCTAAGTAATACAGAAGCAAACATAAATCCAGATTTAAAAGATAGCTATCAGTATTTTCTATACTCACCTTCTTTAAAGTTTGACGGAGAATTTCATCGTCAAGAAATTCCTTCGGGGTTAATTGCTAGTACAGCAGAAGATATGTCTATTTACTTAAGAAACTTAATGAATAGTTATAACAACAATCCTAACACAGTTATAGATGCTAAAATTACTAAGCAACTTTTTGATTCTCCAAATAAAAAATTTTCAAATTATAGTTTAGGTTGGAATGTTTTCAATGATGTTTTTTATCATAGTGGAACTAATAAAAGCTTTGAATCTAGCATGTATTTATTACCTACCATAAAAAAAGGAGTAGTTGTTTTAATTAATTCTAACCAAGTACCTGATAATGAAATAGTAGATGGAATAGCAAGTATTTTATTAAATCAAAAAATGTTTAATATTTCTGTATTCCCATACTATAGAGCTCTACCTTATGTAGTTTTTGCTCTTTTAACCTTATTTATTATACTATTCATTAAATGGGTAAAACTAGGGTTTCCTATTAGTTTTTCTAAAAAAATAGTTTCTAATACTTTTTTAATTTTAGGATTAATACTGTCGGTTACTATTTTAATCATTATTCCAGTATCAAACGGAGTAAGTTTAAAAACAGCAATACAATTCGACCCAGCAAGCGGTTATAGTATCATCTCAATTACAATACTATTAATGTCTATATTATTATTGTTATATTTTAATAAAAATCAGAAAAGTAAAATATAACAATTATTAAGATTACATAAAAAATAAATCAATTACCTCTTTTCTTTATCTCGAATTAATATATCTAACTAAAATCTAAAACATTAGCTATTTTTACATTCACTTTCCTCTTCTAAGAATATCTTACCAACAAATTAACACTTATTATTTTTAATTATCTTATACATCGTTCAAAATTAAAGTTAGAGAATATTAGCTTAATTAAACTTTTTGTAAATTTAGTGGTCTTAAAAGAAACACTTTTTTATTATGAAAAATACTTTTTACATAATTTCTCTCTTATTCCTCTTAAGTTGTAGTTCTTCAGAAGATATTAACACTCCAATAAACGCAATTGATCAAGAAATTTACTTTCCATCTAATAACAATACAAATTGGGAAACTATTTCTCCTGCTTTACTAAATTGGAATGAAACTAAATTAAATGATTTATACACCTTCTTAGACAGTAAAAACACTAAAGGTTTTATCATTTTACATAATGGAAAAATTGCTGTAGAAAAATATTTTAATGGGCATTCTCAAACTGCTTATAATAAATGGTACTCTACTGCAAAAAGCTTAACAGCAACTGCTATTGGTGTAGCTCAAGATGAAGGTCTTATTAATATAAATAATAAAACATCTGATTATTTAGGGAATGATTGGTCTAATTTAACACAAGAAAAACAAGATTTAATTACAGTTAAACATCATTTAACAATGACAACTGGTTTAATAAATAATCCTATTAATTTTGTTGATTGGACTTGTACGGATAAAATTTGTATGAAATATCATTCAGATACTGGAACAAATTGGGCATATCATCAAGGAGCTTTTACTCAATTACAAAGAATGTTATCATTAAATACAGGAAATAGTTTTGAAGTATACATTAAAAATAAAATCCTTGATAAAATTGGTGCTTCTGGTAGCTGGAACTCTACTTTAAGTGTAAATGTTTTTTCTAGTAATACCAGATCTATGGCTCGTTTTGGTTTATTATCTTTAAATAAAGGAAAATGGAACAATCAAACTATTGTTACCGAAGCTTATTTTAATGAAATGACAAATACTTCTCAAAACTTAAATAAAGCATACGGATACTTATGGTGGTTAAACGGAAAAAATAGTTTTGTTAGCACAGGTTCTTCCTCTATTCAAGGTGAATTAATTCCTGC
>CAZCHR010000172.1:0-4922 GCA_964498665.1 uncultured Tenacibaculum sp.
CCTAATGAGCCATCTTTTGTAAAAAGTAGACCAATTAATGGGGTTAATGAAAATTCAGTAGTTTTAAAATGGAATAAAATAAGACACTTTATAACTATAAAGAATGAAAAAAATAGCTTTAGAGAAAAGCAAGATAAATTAGTTTTTAGAGGACGTTTACGAGAGTCGTTACCAAATAGAGTTGATTTTGTTGCTAAATATATAAACCATCCACTTTGTGATGTTGGTGATATGAATAAAAAAGCAATGAGACCTGAATGGAAAGTTGATAGAATGACTATTGATGAACAATTAGAATATAAATTTATTTTAAGTTTAGAAGGTAATGATGTTGCAACTAATTTAAAATGGATTATGTCATCAAACTCAGTAGTAGTAATGCCTAAGCCAAAGTTTGAAACTTGGTATATGGAAGGTACTTTAATACCTGGTCATCATTATATTTTAATAGAAGATGATTATTCTGATTTAGAAAGTAAACTTAATTATTACATTGAAAACCCTGATAAAGCAGAAGCTATTATTAAGAATGCTAATAAGTATGCGGCTAATTTTAGAAATAAAGAGAAAGAAGATTTAATATCATTAATGGTTATTAATAAGTACTTTGAGAAAACTAACCAATTATAAGTTTATTTAATTATAATCAATATTTAAACAGCTGCTTGCTAACCAAAAGCCAAAGCAGTAAATTTGCATACACAATTCTTAAAGTGAGATAATGCAAAAGCCGAATTATAAAAGAGCTCTTAATCATCCTGTATTTTCAGTTATTAGAAAAGCAAGTAAGCAGTTAAACATTGATAGTTATGTTATTGGTGGATTTGTACGCGATTTTTTATTAAAACGAGGCGATGCTAAAGATATAGATGTTGTTGCAGTAGGTAGCGGTATTGAGCTAGCTTTAAAAGTATCTGAGTTATTACCTAATAAACCTAAAGTACAAGTTTTTAAAACATATGGTACAGCAATGTTGCGTTATCAAGATGTTGAAATAGAATTTGTAGGAGCTCGTAAAGAATCGTATACCGAAGATAGTCGTAACCCTGAGGTTGAAAACGGGACTTTACAAGACGATCAAAATAGAAGAGATTTTACTATTAATGCTATGGCTTTTTCGTTAAACGAAGAAACTTATGGAGATCTATTAGATCCATTTGGAGGGTTAAAAGATTTAGATAATAAAATAATTAAAACACCATTAGAACCAGGTGTTACTTATTCAGACGATCCATTACGTATGATGCGTGCTATACGTTTTGCAACGCAATTAAATTTTAAAATTGAAAAAGCATCATTAGATGCTATTAAAGAACATAGTGATCGTCTTAAAATAATTACAAAAGAACGTATTGTTGTAGAACTTAATAAAATAATATCGAGCCCAGTACCTTCAATAGGTTTTTTGATATTAGAAAAAACACAACTTCTTAAATATATATTACCTGAAATTACTGATCTAAAAGGAGTTGATGAAGAGGAAGGACAGACTCATAAAGATAATTTTTATCATACCTTAGAGGTTGTAGATAATATAGCTGTAAACACAGATAATGTTTGGTTGCGTTGGGCAGCATTATTGCATGATATAGGTAAAGCGCCAACTAAAAAATTCCATAAAAAAAATGGATGGACATTTCATGGACATGAATTTGTTGGAGCTAAAATGGTTTTTAAACTTTTTAAAAGGTTAAAATTACCATTGAATGAGAAGATGAAGTTTGTTCAAAAAATGGTATTAATGAGCTCTAGACCAATTGTTATAGCATCTAATGTTACCGATTCGGCAGTTCGAAGATTAGTTTTTGATGCTGGCGATACAATTGATGATTTAATGACTCTTTGTGAGGCTGATATTACTACTAAAAATCCTAAAAGATTTAAAAGGTATCATAACAACTTTAAGCTTGTTCGTCAAAAAATAGTAGATGTAGAACAACGTGACCAAGTTAGAAATTTTCAGCCACCTGTTACTGGTGAAGAAATTATAAAGACTTTTAATTTAAAACCTTCTAAAGAAATTGGAATTATAAAAGAAGCTATAAAAGAAGCTATTTTAGAAGGAGAAATTGAAAATGAACACCAAGCAGCATATAATTATATGTTAGCAAAAGGAAAAGAACTAGGTTTAGAAGTAGCTAATTAGAGTAAAATAGGCTAACATTAAAAATACACGATGCTAAAAAAAATATTTCAACCCACACTTACTTTAGCAATCATACTTGTATATATTGTAATTATTGCAGGTTCCGTAGTTCGAATGACTGGATCTGGAATGGGTTGCCCTGATTGGCCTAAATGTTTTGGTTATATGATACCACCAACCGAAGCATCGCAATTAGATTGGAAACCTGATCATGAATATAAAAAGGGGCAAGTAATTATTTTAAATGAAGAGCTAAGAGTTGTTAGCAATGATTTTACTTCAGCGAAAGCGTATAATAAAAACAATTGGGAAGGATATGTTAAGCATGACTATGCTACGTTTAATTCTATTCACACTTGGGTAGAATATATAAACCGATTAGCAACAGTGCTGTTTGGAATACCAATATTGCTTCTTGTAGTATGTGGAGTCTCTTTTTGGAAAACGGATAAGCGTATTTTATTATTAGCACTTGCTACATTATTTAGCGTAGGTTTTGAGGCTTGGTTGGGTAAAATAGTAGTAGATACCAACTTGCAACCCATTAAAATAACATTACACGTTTTATTTGTATTCTTTATAGTTGCTTTCTTATTATGGTTACGTTTTATTACGAAAGTGTTACCAGTAGTTTCAAAAAATAAAAAAGTAATAAATTTAGGTATTTTTGCTGTTGTGCTAACTTTAATACAAGTTATAATAGGTACTCAAGTTAGGCAATATGTAGATACTCAAATGACTTTAAATAACTATACAAATGGAGAGGTTTGGTTAGATAGTCCTCCGTTTATTTTTTACATACATCGTTCTTTTTCTATTTTAATTGTGGTTGCTAACTTTGTGTGGCTTTGGGTTTCTAAACGCATGCCTTCATATATGGGCCTTATGAACTGGGTAGGTGTTATTATTGTTTTAGAAGCGTTATCAGGTATTGTATTATATTATTTCGATTTTCCTTTTTTATCGCAACCATTACATTTATTACTAGCTAGTATTTTATTTAGCATACAGTTCTTTTGTTTATTACGTTTGCTTCAAAAAAAATAAAAACAACATAAAGTTTTCTTAAAAGTAAAAGTTACTATTGTATCTTTGAATACTTAAAAATCCATAAAATTTATTGCTATGATTTATCGTTTCCGTGTAATTTTAGACACAGAAGAGGATGTGTTTCGTGACCTTGAAATCGACAAAAATAATTCATTAGAAGAATTTCATAATTGTATTACACAAGCCTTTGGGTTTGATGGTAGTGAAATGGCATCTTTCTACGTAAGTAATGAGCAATGGGAGCAAGGAGAAGAAATTTCGTTATTTGATATGAGTGACGGTAGTTCCGATGTGCGTTTGATGAATGAAACATCATTAGATAGCGTTACTGATGAAAAGCAAACACGATTAATTTATGTGTATGACTTTTTAAGTATGTGGACTTTTATGGTAGAGTTGGCTGAGGTAGCAGAACATGAAGCAGGTAGAGAATATCCTAATGTAATGTTTTCACATGGAGAGTTGCCAGATAGTGCGCCTGATAAAAATTTTGAAGCAGAAAAAGATGAGTTTTCAGATGAATATAATGATGGCGATTTAGATGTTGATGATTATGATAATTTAGGCTTCGATGAACATTGGAATTAATTCCAGAACCTAAAACAAACACAAAAACTCAATTTACAAAAAGCATAAACCTTTTATAAATGATTAACTTATATAACACGCAAATTGAAACGTTATCAGTTCATAGAATTGGTAATAAAAGTAGGAATGAAAATATTTTTTTATCAGGAAATCCTTATCAATTAAACGATGAGTTAAATGCATTATTAAAAGAATACTTTTTTAAACCTTTTAGAGAAAAAGAAGAAAACTATTTTCAATTTTCTAACGATACAGATTTAGAGTTTAATCCATTATTTAAAATAGTATCTAAAGTTTTTGATGATCCTTCTATAATTCATGAAGAGTCAAAACGCATTGGTAATTTGCTTTACGAGCAATCACAACATCCACATATTAAAAGCGGAGAGTTATATGTTACCTACTTAGAAAATTGTACTATAGATAATGAAAAAGTATCCGCTGTTGGTATTTTTAAATCTGAGTTAAAACACGATTTTCTTCAGTTCGAAGAAGCAACTGAAGATTTAAATATTTTATTACAACAAGGTGTTGCTTTAAATAAACTAGATAAAGGTTGTTTAATTTTTAATGCTAAGAAAGAAGAGGGTTACCGAATACTTTCTGTAGACTCCAATAAATATGACACCAAATATTGGTTAGAGCACTTTTTAGGAGTATCTCCTTTTGCTGATAGTAATTTTCATACTAAAAAGTATATAAAATTCTGTCAAGATTTTGCTAAAGATGTTGTTCTTCCGGCAGAAGATAAAAAAGAACAGGTAATGTTTATGAACAGGGCGGTTAATCATTTTGCTAAAAATGATGATTTTGAAGAAACAGCTTTTTTAAATGATGTTATAGAGAACCCACAACTTATTCCTGAATTTAAACATTACAAAGAAGAAAAAGCACCAAAGTATCAAATAGAAGATCTTACAGAATTTTCTATTGCAAATAATGCCGTTTCTGATGCTCGTAAAAAAATTAAGAACGTAATTAATTTAGATACGAATGTTCAAATTAAAATGGATTTTATAAATCCGGAATCTGCAGAAAAATTTGTAGAAAAAGGTTGGGATGAAGAAAAGCAAATGTATTATTATCTAGTATACTTTAATAAGGAACAAAAAGACTAATAAATAGTATGATTGTATTA
>CAZCHR010000173.1:0-4906 GCA_964498665.1 uncultured Tenacibaculum sp.
AACTGAATAGCGCACTTGATTACGGCTCAAGAGGTTGCAGGTTTGAATCCTGCCGAGGTCACAAATAAAACCAGTACTTACAGAATTATTTTGTAATTACTGGTTTTTCATTTGCACATAATTTGCATAATAATAGAGAATTAAACAAAAACTTGTTTCACAAAAACATCTATAAAAAGTAAAAAATATGCTCAGATATTCCATAACTAAACTAGGCTTTTAAAAGGTTTCTTTATTCCCTCCTCAATACTAAAAATTTAAGAAAACAGAAAGGAAAGTAAAAAGATATATTCAGAGAATCAATTTCTTTTATTTAATTTACTTTTAACAGAAAATATACACGAATTATATATAATCTTACTCTTAGTTAAGAGTAGAACAAATTAATGAATATTGTTAATTCTCTTGTGAATAAAGGGTTTAAGAGTGTTTTCATAATTATATTATAATAGAAAAAAGCGGTATCATCTATACCATTCAACAATGCTCTTTAGTTTTAATTTTTATAACACCTCTTGGCACAGTAAGACAAAAGCCAAAAAATATTTAAAATGAAACCAAAAAAAATAGGGCGGTGCTTTTATAAAACTAACCCGCCCATTTGAATTATACTCTTTAAACACCCCCTCTAAGTTGAGGTATAGAAAAGACTATATATTTTTTAAAAACCTCTTTTTACTTCGCTGAAAAGCTGTGTTTTCCCATGTACTGTCAAAACCATTCCAAAAAACACGAAGAATAAAGTTACCGTCTCTGTAAATAAGCACCTTTAGGTCATCAAATTCAAAATAAATATTATTACTATCATTATCACTTTTAAGGAACTTCTTATGGCTACTCATTGCTTCCTCAATTTTATTTAAAAATTTCACAGCTTTTTCTTTGCTTAAATTTTTAAAGCCGTATCCTTGATAAGTCACTCCTGCTTTATTCCAATAGTTACCAAAAAAACCAAGGACTAGCCCTTCTTTGTTTAAGTCTTCGCTTTTATAAATTAAACTTGTTAATTCGCCCGATTTAGCAGAAGCCAAAGGAATTACAGAAAATTTTCTTACATCTGTAGATGTGCCTAGAACATCATTAAATAAAAAAGCCTTACTTCTAAATAAAGCAATATCCTTACTCCATTCTTTAGCTTGAAATAAATTATACTGTGTTTGCTTAATTTGAGAAAAAGATATGGTAGTAATAAGAATAAATAGTAATGTGATTTTTTTCATGTCTTTATTTTTGAATTTCATTATTGTAAAGTTAGTTAATCTTTATAACGAACAAAGTACCCTTTTTTAGTATCTCCAGATGTAGTTTCAAATTCAATCCAAGTACAATCAATACCGTGTTTATCAAAGAACTCTACATAAGAATTTTTCGTAGCGAGAGTAATTTCATACGTCCTAACATTACCACTCTTACAAACTGTCTCTACTTCGATAAAAGTATTATCTGTTTTTACTGTTTCGCTGTTCTCACTACAAGAAAACATAATTACTGTGATTAATAAAATTAATTTTTTCATGATATAATTGTTTTTATGGTTAATAGATTAAATCCTGTTTATATTTTTCTTTAGCCCACTGGTAGCCTATTATAAGACCAAGAACAGCTGCTAGGTTATTAACCCAAAATCTAAAGTTTTCGATTTCTGTCGGATAATAACTATAAGTAATAAAGATATTTATAAAGATTGATAAAACAGCAATAACAATAAGAGTTAAAGCTGTTTTAAATTTATAGGTTGGTGCTATTTTTACTCCGACAATAATAAATAAAGCAGTTGATTGTGCGGATGTTAGAATTAATAATATTATTGAGTTAGGTTCAAATTCCCTTGTTAATAATAACAAGAACTTCAAAATAATATTAGATAAAATAAGAACAATTATAGAGACAGGAAGTACACAAATCCATCTTAATATTTTCATGTTTTTTTAGGTTTATAGTATTTTAAACACACCAAGACCCTAAATGAATTTAATAAGCATAAAAAAGCGTAGGTCTTGTAGCAAATTCAATTTAGAGGTTCTGACAAAACCTTTCCACAAATAAGTACTCCACCCACGCCAAAGCGTGAGCGATAGTTTTATTATTCCTGTGGATTGATGAAATTGTCAGATTTCTAAATACAGAATAATAGCTAACGCTATGTAATATTTTAATTAAAGCAAACTTACAAAATGTAATTATTATTAATGAAAATTAATCTATTTTTATTGCAATTCCGTTATTGTTAACTAAATCAAAAGTGTTTATTAACTTAATCATTGCAGGGTTTTTTCTTGCCATTTTTTCAACTATTAACTCCTCATTACTTCTAATTGTTTGTTTTTGAATTTTAGGTTCTTGAACATTCAAAAAACTATTTATATAAATATCTGCGAGGTCTGTTCCCTTGGAAGCATCAATTTTTTCAATCCACTTACTAACTTTTATTTTAAAGCCTAAAGTGTTTAGTTCTATCGCTCTATCAAACCAATCATTGTATTCGCTTTTGTCAGGAAATGCAATTAAATTAAACTGTTTTAATGCTTTTAGCATTTCGTATTTAAAGCCACTTTTAGAGCCTGTTGCTAACCAAGTGTATTCAGGTTTAAATAAACTCATTAATATGGCAGTTTTCTCACTTTCCACAATAGCAATAGTTGTACTGCTTGTTTCGCTTATTAAATGCAAACCGAATAAGCATTGCTTTAGGTTATAGTCCTTTAATTGTAAAACGCTTCTAACGCTTGTTATATAGGTTTTGGCATCATCTTTCTTACGTTTGCCGTTATTAGAATTGTAAAGCATTATTTTGCCGTTTCTAATGTTTTGATTATTATCTATTTGCCAAAAAATTGTCGCCCCTTTCCAATACTTTGATGTGCCGATGAGGTATTTTTTAATAACTTCTTTTACTTCGTCTTCTGTAAATAATGTCTTTAAGAATAGAATAAAATTATTTTCTTTAAAATTTCTACTTGACTGAATAATTAAATTAGGGTTGTGATAGCTAATCGGTAACGGTGGCTTATAGTTAAATTCAGCCTTTATATAGTTAGCTTTATCTAAATTTGGAAGAAATGTTTTGTCACAAGAAAAACAATATCCTTTATTATCAAAATCTACATAAGGCACAAATTTACCATCTGTGTTTTTTTTGTTACAGGGGCAATATTTTGCTCTTTTTCTATTTTTGTCAAATATTAATTTTTTCATTGTGAAGTGGAATATTGGGAAACTAGGGAAACCTCAACATTAACAGGTATTCCGATTTATATTTGTTTGGGTAAATTGCGGAAAGCTGGTTAGGTATAGGTAATCTAAAAAACATATATTTACATGATAATCATATAATTAAAAATCACTTAACCATCATTACCAAGTTTCCACTCATAACAGCTTTTTGTAGTTTCCGTTGTTATCTATTCTTTTAAACAATTTTTTGTCACTTAAAAATCGCCCTATTGAACCACCCTTTATATTATGACGTTCAAATATTGGTAGTACATCTTTTCGTTTAAACTCGTAAGGTAATTCCTTGTAAGTGTCAATACGTTGTGTAGGTAGATTTTCTAAAGGGTTAAAACAGTCCATTGTATCGTGAATTTTTAAACTATTTACCCTAAAGTATTCTGTAAGTTTAATAGCATCTTTTATACTCTGGTCGCTTAAATAATCTTTATAATCGCATTTAATGGCTTGTTTTATCATTTCTAAAACAAGAGCAAATCGCCAAGTATAAATTTCTAATTTTGATTGTAAAGCTCTTTCTAAATCATCATTTAAGCATTCATCTGCTTTTGGTTTTTGCCAATCTTGAAAAACCTTTATATTATTAGCATTTACTTTGATTACAAGTTTTGGTGCTTCTAGTAAATTATAAATTATCTTTTTATAGTTTTCTTTATTTATTTCGCATATATCTTTTCCTGTAAAATATTTTGGTTTATCATTTTTTGGAAAAACAAATAAAAATCTATCTAAAAAACCATCATCTTTTCTATTATTTTTTGATAATGCTTTTAGTAGTTCGGGTTGCATTCCACCTAAAATATTGACATTAGTTTCTTCAACCCTTATAGCTTCTTTTGTAACCCTATCAACAGACAAGCCACCTCCATTAAATAATTCTAAATAAAGTTGTTGGTCGCCACCTTTTTTATACTGGTCAAAAGAGTTTATCCAACGCATTAATTCGTCTTGAAATATTAATAAGCCTTTTTCATTGTGCTGTAAATTTTCAGCTAATTTTTCAGGTGTGAAATCTTTTAAAATAAATTTACTGTATTTTGGTTTCTTACTTTTATTCTCCTGCTCGTTAAAACCTTTTAATTCACTTTTATAAGAAGTATATAGGTCTTTATCTCTTTGCTCTATTGGTTTTTTAGCAAATGTTAAAGGGTGTGTTTTTCCTGAACCACGTTTACCAATAATAGAAATCCAAAAAATTGGTTTTGAACTATATGTTCCATTAAACAAACTCACACTATTACCTATTGCAGTAGCACAAATTGATAAAATTCCAGCACTAAAAAAATCTTTATTAAAATTATTAGTTTGTTCAGCTTCTATGATTAAATCTTGTATTTCAACTGGAAACACATCAATAGGAAAGTTGTTTTTATCAGTATTCATTTCATTATCAATGATGTTACTGAACTCTTTTAGTTGAATTTGCTTATCTTTACCCTGTCCTTTATCCAAAAGAAATTTAGGGTTGTTATTGGTATTATTTTCCATTTTTCAACCCTTTTTTATTTGAAAGAAAATCTTCCAAATCATTTTCTATATCATCAGTTGTTTTTTGCTTTCCCGATTTTAGCCATTCTATAATCTCGCTTTTAAAAAAGTAATTCCTTTTTCCTTTTTTACTAAAAGGTATCTTGTTTTTTTGGCAATAACCGTAAAGTGTAGGCACACTTAATCC
>CAZCHR010000174.1:0-4792 GCA_964498665.1 uncultured Tenacibaculum sp.
ATCAAACGATTAAAACTAATCAACTCTCTTTTTATTAATCGAACTCAGGTTATATAATAAATTCAGAATTTATAGAAGCTATTTCTGGTAATGCAAGAGGATATTTTTTATCATTAAAAAATAATGATAAAATTATACCTGTAACTAGAAGGTTTAAAAAGAATGATTTAGAAAAATTGATTATATAAGGCTTCCTTTTTATCCCAAAAGCCTTTAAAAAGCTCCTTTTTAGCTCATTTTATAAAAAATATTCATAAATAATTTTATATTTAAGTATAGTTCAAATAAAATTTGTCGGGGGGCAATTTAATTTAAAAATAAGAAGCTCAATCTGTATTTTACAAATTGAGCTTTATTATTTATTGAATATAAATTATATACATTCCTTTTTATCCCAAAAAATTATAAAAGCTTCCTTTTTAAATCATTTTCAACGAATAATCAAGAAAAATAATTACTTTTAAAGTAGTAAGAAACTTATTTAGATTTGCCGGGGGGCAATTTTAGTTTTAAAAAACCTCAATTTGTAATAAACAAATTGAGGTTTTTTAATGTTATATAAAAGAAAATATTACTTAGATTCTTCTTTAGATTCTTCATCAATCTTAGTTGCGTCTTTGAATTCTTTAATTCCGGTACCTAAACCTTTCATTAATTCAGGAATTTTTTTACCTCCAAACATTAATAAAACTAGAGCAACAACTATGGCTATTTGCCAAGGTCCGATTATTCCTAAAAATATAGTATGTGAAATCATTTTTATAAAATTTTACGTTACAAAGATACAAAATTAACTTCTGTGTTCTATAACACCACCAATTACTTTTTTATCTTTAAAAACTTCAGGAGTACCTTTATAAAAAATAGAGCCGCCGAATGATACTTTTGCATCTAATGTCTCACCAGATTGAACTTCTGCTTTAGCTCCTGAACCAGCTTTTACGATAGTCATATCAGAAACTTTTAAATTATAACCGTGATACATTCCACCTAAATTAGCATTTATTGTTTGGTTTTTGGTTACTCCAGAAAGCTTAATAACAGCACCAGAAGTACTTTTTACTTTTAAATGCTTTACTGATAGAACTAAATTGATAAATGCACCTTCTTGTGCTTTAATTTCAATTTGAGATTGTTTTATTTCTTTACCAGTTATAATAGCACCTTCATTAGCATCAATGACATTTAAATTATTAGAAAAATAAAGTGTAACCTTTACTTTACCTTCTGCCATAGTTTCAGGAAATTTTAAAGAAATTCTTAAAGTACTATTACTGTTTTTTATTTTAACTTTTTCAGCCTTTTCTCCAGTAATAACTATTTTGGATACGTCTGATTTTATAAGTTCTACATCAATACCATTAAAAACTTTAATGGTAGAAAAATCTCCTATTTTTTTATTTATAGTTGTTTGAGCTGATGCTAAGATAGTCATCAAAAACAAAATTAAAATCGCTAATTTTTTCATCTTAATTATCTTTAATTATTAGATATGTCTAATAATTATACCATTACTATAAAGGTTATTATTTAAATTTATTGCTTTATTAGTTATAATATTTTAATGCGAAATTAAATTAAAATCTAAATGTTTACGTTCTAAATCAGTCTTTTTAACTTTTACTACAACTTCATCTCCAAGTTGAATTATGTTTTTAGTTGACTGACCAACGATAGCATATTGCTTTTCATCAAAAATGTAATAATCATCTTTAATGTCACGGATACGTACCATTCCTTCACATTTGTTATATTTAATTTCTACATAAATTCCCCATTCTGTAACTCCAGAAATTACACCTTCAAATTCTTCATCTTGATGATCTTGCATGTATTTAACTTGCATGTATTTAATAGAATCTCTTTCTGCTTTAGAAGCTAATTCTTCCATCTTTGATGTATGTTTACATCTTTCTTCATAAACTTCAGCTTTAGGCGATTTTCCTCCATCTAAATAATTCTTTAATAAACGATGTGTCATCACATCTGGATAACGACGAATTGGTGATGTAAAATGCGAATAATAATCAAAAGCTAATCCATAATGACCAACATTTTGAGTAGTATAAGCAGCTTTACTCATAGATCGAATTGCTAAAGTTTCAACCATATTAGCTTCACCTTTACCATTAACATCTGCTAATAATTTATTTAGAGATTGTGAAGTTTTTTCTTTTGTTTCAGTATTTATCTTGTAACCAAACTTACTAATGATATTTTGTAATGATGCTAATTTTTCAACATCTGGTTCATCGTGAACACGATATACAAAAGTATTTTTACTAGGTTTTCCTTTTTCTAAACCAATGAATTCAGCTACTTTTTTATTTGCTAATAACATGAATTCTTCAATTAGTTTATTAGCATCTTTAGATTGTTTAAAGAATACTCCTGTTGGATTTGATTCTTCATCTAAATTAAATTTTACTTCAACTCTATCAAAAGAAATAGCACCAGATTTCATGCGTTTCTTACGCATCTTTTTAGCTAACTCATCTAATTTTAAAGTAGCTTCAACTATTTCTGGAGCAACTTCATATTCTTTATCTATAATTGAAGTCTCTAACGGCATTGTATACAGCTGAATATGATCAGAAAGTTTACAATTTTCTATGATAGATTGTGCTTCTTCATATGCAAAACGCTGATCTGAATACGTTACCGTTCTACCAAACCATTGATTAACAATTTGTGCTTTTTCGTTCATTTCGAACACTGCAGAAAAAGTTAATTTTTCTTCATGTGGTCTTAATGAACAGGCACCGTTACTTAACATTTCAGGTAACATTGGTACAACTCTATCTACTAAATAAACCGATGTAGCCCTGTCATAAGCTTCATCATCTAATATAGTTTTTGGTTGAACATAATGTGAAACATCTGCAATATGGATTCCTATTTCGTAATTACCATTTTCTAATTTGGTAAAAGATAATGCATCGTCAAAATCTTTAGCATCTTTAGGGTCGATTGTAAAAGTTAAATCATCACGCATATCGCGACGCTTAGCAATTTCTTCTTTTGTAATTTCTAAAGACAATTTTTCTGCATCTTCTTCTACTTCTTTAGGAAATTCATAAGGTAAACCATATTCTAATAAAATAGAATGTATCTCTGTGTTATGATCTCCGGGTTTACCAAGAACTTCTGTTATTTTTCCAAAAGGATTTTTAGAATTATCTGGCCAATCGGTCATTTTAACTACCACTTTGTCACCATTTTCTGCTCCGTTAATTTTATTCTGTGAAACAAATAAATCAGCATACATTTTATGGTTATCTGGTATAACAAAACCATAGTTTTTGTTCATTTGTAATACACCTACAAACTCAGTTTTAGCTCTATCTATAACTTCAATTACTTCAGCTTCATATTTATTAGATCTACGTTTTTTGTAAACGTAAGCTTTTACAGTGTCTTGATGTAAACCTCTACCAAGGTTTATTGAAGGTATAAAAATATCTTTTTCAAAATCATCTGACATAAAATATCCATTTCCATTAGATGTTAAATCTAAAGTACCAATATGATATTTACGATCTTGATTTATTTGAAATTTACCTCTATCAATTTCTTTTATTTTTTTTGTAGCAGTTAATTCAGCTAATTTTTTTAATATTTGAGTTTTTCCATCTGTATCAGAAATTCCCATTTTACTAGCAATTTGTTTATAATTATAAAATTTAGAAGTGTCTTCGTTTAGTATTTTGAAAATATTTCGAGTAAGGTCTTTAATTATTTTACCTTTCTTCTTGTAATTTTTTTTCTTTCTAGTCATTAATCTTTCGTCTTATTTTAATTTTTACCAAAATACTAATAATTCGTCTTAATTATTATTAAATAACTGTTATGAATGTATTTTGTATTTTGGCAAAATTATTTAATTATTTGTATGATACATTCTTGGTTTTTAATTGCAAATCCTATGTCAGGAAATAGAAAACTTTCTAAAAAATGGAAAGAAATTGAGCAATTATTAAACGAAAAAAATATCGATTTTTCTTACGCTTTTACGCAATATTCTAAACACGAAATTGAATTAGTACACACTGCTATTCAACAAGGTTATAGAAAAATAATTTCCGTTGGTGGAGATGGTACACTACATCATGTAGTTAACGGAATTATGACGCAAAGATATATAAAAACTTCTGATATAACAGTTGCAGTTATTCCTTTAGGTACAGGAAACGATTGGATTAAGACTTATAATATACCTAATAATATTAAAAAAGCTATTAATTTAATTAGTGTTAATAATACTATTTTACAAGATATAGGTCATTTAAAATTAGATAAAACATCTTCATATTTTAATAATGTAGCTGGTATTGGTTATGATGGATATGTTGTTAATAAACTAAATAAATTAAAGCGCTTTGGAGCAATTGCTTATTTATTAAGTGGTGTATCTGGTTTATTATTTTATAAGAAGACCACATTTAATATTGAAGTTAATAATATTAAAATTGAAACGAAATGTTTAATGACTTTGTTCGGAATATGTAAATATTCTGCAGGAGGAATGCAATTAACAAATTATAAAAACTCTAATGATGGTTTATTTGATATAACTATTGCTAAAAATTTATCTTTTTGGAATTTACTTTTCAGTTTAAAAAAATTATATAGTGGTTTAATTACAAAACATAGAAAAGTTGAGACTTACTTATCCAATGAATTGTTAATAACTCCAAATTTTTCCAAAGAAAAACCATACATACAAGCTGATGGTGAGTTAATTGGTCAAGGAAAAGTAAAAGCTACAATTATAAAAAATGCTATATATTTT
>CAZCHR010000175.1:0-4752 GCA_964498665.1 uncultured Tenacibaculum sp.
TGTAAAGTATTTACTAATTCAGGATTCCAAGGAGTTTTTACTTTTACGTAATTTTGTGTAAATCCATGTATGTAGCCTTCTTTATTTTCACTTTCAAATAAAACAGTTAAGGTGTTTCCTAATTGAGTTTCGTAAAAAGCTCTACGTTTTTTAACAGATAATCCACGTAACATTTTACTACGTTTCGCACGTGTTTTTTTAGGAACTACTCCGTCCATATTTACAGCTTCTGTATTTGGCCTTTCAGAGTAGGTAAAAACATGTAAATACGAAATGTCCATTTCGTTTAAGTAATTATAAGTTTCTAAAAAAAGCTCGTCAGTCTCTCCAGGAAATCCAACAATAACATCAACACCAATACAAGCATTGGGCATTACTTCTTTAATTTTAGAAACTCTATTTGTATAAGTGTTCGTTAAATAACGACGTTTCATTCTTTTTAATAATTCATCGCTACCTGATTGTAACGGAATATGAAAATGAGGAACAAATGTGTCGGATTTAGAAACAAAATCTATGGTTTCGTCTTTCAAAAGGTTTGGTTCGATAGATGAAATTCGTAAACGATGAATTCCGTCTACTTTATCTAACTCTTTTACCAGTTCTAAAAAAGTGTGTTCGTGCTTTTTATTCCCAAATTCACCTTTACCGTAATCACCAATATTTACGCCAGTTAAAACGATTTCTTTAATACCTTTTTTAGAAATTTCTTTAGCATTTTTTAATACATTTTCAACAGTATCGCTACGAGAAATTCCTCGAGCTAACGGAATTGTACAATAGGTACATTTATAATCGCAACCATCTTGTACTTTTAAGAAAGCACGAGTACGATCGCCTATAGAATATGCGCCAACATAAGAATCTGCTTCTTCAATTTCGCAAGAATGTACTTCGCCAATATCATTTTTAGTTAAGTCGTTTATATAACTTGTAACATTAAATTTTTCGGTAGCACCTAACACTAAATCAACACCATCTACAGCAGCTAATTCTTCTGGTTTTAATTGCGCATAACAACCTACACCAATAACAAAAGCTTCATCATTTTTCTTTAAAGCAGATTTTACAATCGATTTAAATCGTTTATCGGCATTATCGGTAACAGAGCATGTGTTTATTACATATACATCTGCTTTTTCTTCAAATTCAACACGATTAAAACCTTCATCAACAAAATTTCTTGCAATGGTAGAGGTTTCAGAAAAATTTAATTTACATCCTAAAGTATAAAAAGCTACTTTTTTATCTGCATTCATTCTTGTACATTTATCAATTGCAAAATTACAATATTATTCATGATTTTTGAAACAGAAAGATTACAGATTAGAAAACTTAAAATGTCTGATTTAGAAGGCTTTTTTAAATTAGAGAGTAATCCTTTAGTATTACAATATGCTACGGGGGATGTAAAAACAATTTCTGAATGTAATGAAGAGCTTAAAGAATTGATTTTAAAGTATGAAAACCCGAAAAACGATTTTTGGATTTATACTGTTGAACAAAAAAGTGATAAAGCATTTATAGGCACTGTTGCCTTGGTAAAAGATAATGGAGATGACGAAATAGGTTATCGTTTTATTCAGGAATATTGGGGTAAAGGATTTGCTACCGAAATTTGCAAAGAGTTAATTGTTTATTGTAAATCAATCGGGATGAAAAAAATAGTAGGTAATGTTGTTGATGAAAATATTGCTTCTACAAAAGTTTTAGAGCGATTTAATTTTAAAAAAGTCAGTAAGTTTATAAGCGAAGATATTGGTTTACCAGAAACAAGATATGAATTAGTTTTATGATAGCAGATAAATTAAAACCACCTTATTATGCTGTAATATTTACATCTTTACTTACTGATGAAACAGACGGATATATTGAAGCAGCACAACATATGGCTACTTTAGCTAAAGACCAAGAAGGATATTTAGGATTAGAATCGGCAAGAGAAAAAATAGGAATAACAGTTTCATATTGGGATAGTTTAGAAGCGATTACAAAATGGAAAAATAATTTAGAACATACCGTAATTCGTGGAAAAGGAAGAGCAACCTGGTATAAACAATATCAACTACGAATTTGCAAAGTAGAACGTGAATATGGTTTTAAAAAATAATAGTAAATAATGTACGCAGCAATTTCAAAAGTTTTAAAAAAGTTTTTTAAACAGAGTACTATTTTTAAGTATGGTTTTAATATTTCGCCAATGTATCGTAGATCGACAGGTAAAATAATTGAAATTTCTGATGATTTATTTCACGTAAAAGTTAAAATACCAATTAGCTACAAGAACAAAAATTATGTGGGCTCTATTTTTGGAGGTAACTTATTTTCAGCTACAGATCCAATTTTTATGATTCAAGTAATGAATATTTTAGGAGATAAATATGTGGTTTGGGATAAAAGTGCTGAAATAAAATTTAAAAGACCAGCAAAACAAGATTGTTATGTTGATTTCATTTTAACTAAAGACGATATTCAAAAAATAAAAGAAAGAGTAGTAGAAGAGAATGAAATTGATTTAATTAAAGATATTAAAATAACCAATAAAGAAGGTTCGGTAGTTTATGCCGAAGTTTCTAAAACCATTTACATTGCAGATAAATCATACTATAAAAATAAGCGTAAAAAGAAGTAATTTAATTACCAGATTATTTTTAATTGTAGCTACAATAGTTTCATGTAGTAAACAAGAAAGTAGTTTTTTAGAAAATCAAGTTTTTCGTTATAACGAGCACTCAAATATTACGTCTTTAGATCCTGCTTTTGCAAAAGATCAACGTAATATTTGGGCTATAAATCAGTTGTATAACGGATTGGTTCAGTTAGATGATAGTTTACATGTGAAACCTGATATAGCTAAAAAATGGCTTATTTCTGATGATGGAAAAACATATCAATTTACTTTAAGAGATAATGTAAGTTTTCATAAACATATATTTTTTGGGAAAGATTCAACAAGAAAAGTAAATGCAACAGATTTCGAATATTCATTTAATAGATTATTAGATAAAAAGGTAGCTTCTCCTGGTGGTTGGGTTTTACAAAATGTAAAAGGTTTTAAAGCAGAAAATGATTCAATTTTTACAATTAAATTAAAACAACCTTTTCCACCTTTTTTAGGATTATTGGCAATGAAATACTGTTCGGTAGTTCCGAAAGAAGCTGTTGAGTATTTTGGAAATAAATTTAGAGCTAATCCAATTGGTACAGGGGCTTTTCAATTTAAATTGTGGGTTGAAAACACAAAGTTAGTTTTACGAAAGAATCCGTTATTTTATGAAAAAGATTTACAAGGAAATCAGTTACCATATTTAGAAGCGGTAGCAGTAACTTTTTTACCAGATAAACAAAGTGAGTTTTTACAGTTTATTCAAGGAAATATCGACTTTATGAAAAGTTTAGACGCTTCTTATAAAGATGATATTTTAAATACAGACGGAACTTTAAAAGATAAATATGCTGATAAAATAACTATGCAAACAGGTGCGTATTTAAATACTGAGTATTTAGGGATTTATTTAGATGGAGTAGAAGAACATTCAACAAAATCAAAATTAATACGACAAGCTATTAATTACGGGTTTGATCGAAAAAAGATGATTAAATTTTTAAGAAATGGAATTGGTACACCTGCAACAAGCGGATTTATACCTAAAGGTTTACCGTCATTTAATAATCAAAAAGGATATTCATATCAACCAGAAAAAGCAAAAAATTTAGTTACTCAATTTATAAATGAGTCTGGGAATGAGAATCCAGAAATTACGATTACAACAAATGGTAATTATTTAGATTTATGTGAGTTCATACAACGTGAACTACAAAATATTGGTTTACAAACAAAAGTAGATGTTATTCCACCATCAACATTACGTCAAGGAAAAGCAAGTGGTAAATTACCAATTTTTAGAGCAAGTTGGATTGCTGATTATCCCGATGCAGAAAATTATGTATCTTTATTTTATAGTAAAAACTTTACACCTAACGGACCAAATTACACGCATTTTAAAAATGAAAAATTTGATGTTTTATATGAAGAATCTATAAAAGAAGTTGATGTTAAAAAACTTCATCAATTATATCAAAAAATGGATAGTATAATTATTTCTGAAGCTCCAGTTGTTCCCTTGTATTATGATGAAGTAATCCGTTTTTCTCAAAAAAACGTAAAAGGTTTAGGAATCAATCCAATTGACTTATTGAATTTAAAAAAAGTAAGAAAAGAGTAAATTGGAAGACTTATTGAGGGGTTTACATATTATATATTAAGAGTTTCGTTACGAGTTTTAATTTATTAGCTATATCCTATTTTCAGTAGAAACATAAACTTTCTATTACCTCAATTACTATTAATCATTTTAATCTTCAAAAGTAAGAATAGTCTAATCTTATTCTTTATATCACAACTTAAATACCCAAATATTAAGCGCTTAAGTTATTTTTTAGTAAGTGTTGTACTAAATTTCGGAAATTTGATATAGTTATAAATCAGTAGTTTAAACGCTGGTTTATATAACTAATCAAACTAAATATTCAGTAAAAGTTATTTTTTACTGTATTGGCGAAAACCGAAAAGCCGTTATTAAATAGAGTAGGTACAAAAAAAATAAATTATGGGATTTTATGGTAAAGAGCCAGTAACAGAGGCAAAATGTTCAGCAGTATATGTATGGACTGGATTAAGAACACCTGGATTCTTCAGCGTTTATGTTGAAGGTGATGCTCCAAATTTTTCTTATGGATTTGATTTAGTAA
>CAZCHR010000176.1:0-4727 GCA_964498665.1 uncultured Tenacibaculum sp.
CTGTTTATCAAAATCAAATAAAACAGAAACTAAATGTATAACTCAATAATTAAAATTATGAAAAAATCAATTTTAAATCTAGGTAAAGCATTGAATCAACATCAATTAAAACAAATTTCAGGAGGGGATTATGATCCATCTGCTCTTAATAATGTTGAATGTGGAAACCATACGCATTATTATGATCATAATCATAAGCGATGGCTTTGTGTGGAAAGAGTAGAGTAGTAATTAATGAGTTTTAGAATTATCAATTTAAAGATAGTAGTTTTGTATTGCTATCTTTTTTCTTCTTAATTTATTTTGCATTTGATTAGGGGTATAAGAATAGATAAATGTCGTTTAAATTATAATTAATATAAATTATTGTGCAAGAGTTTTTGATAATCGTAGCAGAATATTTTTAAGTCTTTATCTGAATGATGAATTAATTTTTTAGGGTATACTATTATAATATCCTATTTTACTTAATTTTAAGTGTAGAATTATTTCAAGATAGGACAGTCAAAATAAATTAAAAACACAGTTTATTTAAGCTGTGTTTTTAATTTATTTTGATTGAATTTTATTTAGATTCCTAATTCATCAAATATTTTTATTAACTTTTCTCCTTGAGAAGGTGTTGGAGCATTAGGGGTTACAATATTACCTTGAGGGTCGATAATAATAAATTTTGGTAAACCTTTAATTAAGAATTTCTGAGCCCATTCTAGTTCATCTTGTTTTTTTCCACTGAATAATTGAACTCCAGTCATTTCTCTATCTACAATCGTCTGCTTCCATTTTTCATGTTGCTTTTTATCATCAACACTAATACTTACAAACTCAATGTTTTTTCCGTGATATTCTTCTTCTAACCTTTTTAATAAAGGGATTTCTTTTTTACAGAAAGCACACCAAGTAGCCCAAACATCAATGTATAAATATTTTCCTTTGTTTAATAAATCATCTAAAGATGTAGTACCACCTGCATAGTTTTCAAAATCTTTGAATTTTGGAGCAGGTTGCCCTTTAGCTGTTGTTTTTAAAATGTTATAGATTTCTGAAATTTCATCTTTATGAGTTTTATTTGTAGAATAAGCCTTGAACTTATTATAGAACTCTTTAAGATTATCTGTATAAGTAATATTTGTCTTAGCATTTTTATATAGTAAGTCGTTTTTAACTAAAGAATCATTAACTTCAGTTTGTATACTTTCTAAATGTGTTAAGTAGTAATCTTCACCTTCTTTGTTCTTGTTTCTTGAAATTTCTTCTAGTCTACTTGTAATCATTGCTCTGTATGAAAACGAATTTGTGTAGTCGCTCCAGTTGCTAAAATTAAAGTCGTCAAAAGCATCAGGGAAATCATCTGATGTTTTAAAATCCTCATCACCAGTTAATATACCGTAGTAATTTTCATAATTAGATAAGTTTTTTAAATATTCATAATCTATATTTTTAACTTCTTGTTTAAGGAAAAAAGTAGGTAAATTACTACTGATAGATAATTCAGTTAAAGCTTCCTTGTATTCGTCAGCCTTTGTTAAGAATTCGTCTTCTTCTCTAGAGAAAAATTGATTCGCATTTACAAAATATTCCTTCCAAGTATCTTTTTTCTTAGAAAAATATTTATTGATATTAGAATGGGGTCCTTTAAAGTTAATAGTGTTAAACTTTTTGTAGTCTAAAGCTAAATCAGTGTTTACTGTATCAGAAAGATATAGGTTTATTATTTTTGTTTTACTTAGTTCTAACGCATAATAACCATCTCTGTTTATTTTTAAAGTATCAGTAAAAGTTCCTGTTTTTCTATCAAATTTTATTTTTTTTATAAAGTCAAAGCCTTTTAAAGTTACAACTCGTTTTTTATAATTATCTATTTTTCCAGATAAGATTAAGTAATCTTTTACAGGTTTTTCTTTGTTACACGAAAGTAAAGAAACTCCTATAAGGGCTAAAAGTACTATTCTTTTCATTCTTATGATGTTTAATGTGTTTTAAACTACGAAGTTAACTTTTTTACTTTTTTTATCAAAGGTTTTAACATAAAAATAACTTGGTATATTTTAGAATAGAAAATGAATTTGAAACTATTTTAAATTTAGTTGATAAAAAAAACTCAAGATAAAATCTTGAGTTTTTTAATTATTCACTTATTTCAGTTCTTGTTTCTCCCGGTTTATCACCTTTTTCAATTTTTATAATAAGTTTTTTGTCTTTTTCATCAAGATCCATGAAAATTGCATCTCCTTCGTCAAGTTTAGAATTTACAATTTCTTCAGCTAAAGCATCTTCGATATACTTTTGGATAGCTCTTTTTAATGGTCTCGCACCGTATTGTTTGTCAAAACCTTTATCAGCAATATAATCTTTTGCTTTTTCGCTTAAGGTTAATTTGTATCCTAAATCAGCAATACGATTTAATAATTTATCTAATTCAATATCGATAATTTTATGAATATCCTCACGTTCTAATGAGTTAAAAATGATAACATCATCAATACGATTTAAAAATTCAGGAGCGAAAGATTTTTTTAAAGCTCCTTCGATAATACTTTTAACATGTGCATCTTCTTGATCTTTTTTAGAAGTAGTTCCGAAACCAACACCAGCACCAAATTCTTTTACTTTACGAGCTCCAATATTAGAAGTCATAATAATAATAGAGTTTCTAAAATCAATTTTTCTACCTAAACTATCAGTAATGTGTCCATCGTCTAAAACTTGTAATAGCATATTGAAAACATCTGGATGTGCTTTTTCAATCTCATCTAAAAGTATTACAGAATAAGGTTTTCTACGAACCTTTTCGGTTAATTGACCTCCTTCTTCGTAACCTACATATCCTGGAGGTGCTCCGATTAAACGAGAAATAGCAAATTTCTCCATGTATTCACTCATGTCAATTCTAATTAAAGAATCGTCAGAATCAAATAATTCGCGCGCTAATACTTTTGCTAATTGAGTTTTACCAACACCAGTAGATCCTAAGAAAATAAAAGAACCAATAGGTTTGTTAGGGTCTTTAAGTCCTACGCGATTACGTTGTATGGCTTTTACAACCTTTGTAACGGCTTCATCTTGACCAATAACTTTACCCTTAATTAGTATAGGTAAGTCTGCTAAACGATTACTTTCAGCTTCAGCAACTCTGTTTACAGGGATGCCTGTCATCATTGATACAACTTCAGCTACATTGTCTTCTGTAACTATTTCTCGATGAAGTTTGGAGTCTTCTTCCCATTGGTTTTGAGCTGATTCTAAAGCTGTTTCTATATTTTTCTCATCATCACGAAGCTTTGCTGCTTCTTCGTATTTTTGACCACTTACAGCTCTTGTTTTGTGTTCTCGTATTTCTTCCAGTTTAGATTCTAGTTCTAAAATTTGTTGAGGAACTACGATATTTGTTATATGAATTCTAGATCCAGCTTCGTCTAGTGCGTCGATTGCTTTGTCTGGTAAGAATCTATCAGTCATATATCGATTTGTTAATTTCACACAGGCTTCTATGGCTTCATCAGTAAAAGAAACATGATGATGTGCTTCATATTTACCTTTTATATTGTGTAAAATTTGTACTGTTTCTTCAACAGTAGTAGGGTCTACTATTACTTTTTGAAAACGACGCTCTAATGCTCCGTCTTTTTCTATATTTGTTCTGTATTCATCAAGAGTAGTTGCTCCGATACATTGTATTTCACCTCTTGCTAATGCAGGTTTTAGCATGTTAGATGCATCTAATGATCCAGTGGCTCCTCCAGCTCCAACAATTGTATGGATTTCATCAATAAATAAAATGATATCTTCATTTTTTTCAAGCTCATTCATTAAAGCTTTCATGCGTTCTTCAAACTGACCACGGTATTTTGTACCAGCAACCAAACTTGCTAAATCAAGAGATACAATACGTTTGTCGAATAAAATTCTTGAAACTTTTCTGTTTACAATTCGTAAAGCTAAACCTTCGGCAATGGCAGATTTACCTACACCAGGTTCACCTATAAGCATTGGGTTGTTCTTTTTTCTTCTGCTTAAAATTTGTGAAACACGCTCTATTTCCTTTATTCTTCCAACAACAGGGTCTAGTTTGCCAGCGGTGGCTAATGCTGTTAAATCACGACCAAAATTATCTAAAACAGGTGTTTTAGATTTCTTAGCTTGTTTTCCTTTAGGGGGCTGTTGTCCATAAGGATTAGATTTTTCTTCGGAAAATTCATCTTCAGAAGGGGTTTCGGCAGTAGGAGAGCTATAATTATCTTCTACATGAAGTTGTTTGTATAAAGCTTTAGCTTGTTCGTAATCGACATCATATTTTTGAAGTAATTTAGTTGTAGGGTCATTTTCATTACGTAAAATACATAATAATAAATGAGCAGTATCAATCGAATCACTTTGATATAATTTAGCTTCTAAAAATGTTGTTTTTATTGCTTTCTCAGCTTGTCTTGTAAGATGTAAACTCTTTTTTTCTGTGTTTGCTATTGATGGGGTAGTCGGATTTAATTTTTCTAATTTGTTGCGCACCAAACCTAAATCTACATCAAAAGTAGTTAATATTTCGATGGCTTTTCCGTCTCCTTTTCTAATTAAGCCTAACAGTAAATGCTCAGTTCCAATAAAGTCGTGACCTAAACGTAGGGCTTCTTCTTTACTAAAAGTGATTACATCTCTTACTTGTGGTGAAAAATTATCGTCCATAAAATAAATTTGTATAAGTGTAAAGTTAGTGAGTTTTTTTCTTAAAA
>CAZCHR010000177.1:0-4718 GCA_964498665.1 uncultured Tenacibaculum sp.
ATCAAACGATTAAAACTAATCAACTCTCTTTTTATTAATCGAACTCAGGTTAACAGATTACTTCGTCATTCTTTCTCGTAATGACGTTTATAAATTAATTATAAAAACCTCTTCAAATAAAAAAGTATGTTAGAAAAACTATACGGAAACTTATCAAAAAAAGATTTAAAAAATGCATTAAAAATTTACTATGCACTAATTACTTTATCATTTATTTTCCCTATACTTTACATAATTATTAGTTATTTTACCAACAACAAAATAACTTTCAGTTATTCTTTGATTGTTATTTTAATAATTCTTTTCTGGAGTTTATTTAATGTAAAAAACTTAAAAAAAATTACGCGAAACAATTAGTAAATTACCTTTTTACTTTTAATTGTAACAACGTTTTAAATTATCATAAAGATTAAATAAAACACTATCATTAATTAAAATTTAGCTGTAGTCTTACGACTAAAATCTCCAGCAAACAATTCGAGTTACTTTATTTCCTTGATTCATCGGAATTACTTTAAAACCTGCTACTTTTAGTTTTTTAGCAGAAGCTTGTAAACTCTCAACATTCTCTTTTTTAGAAACCAAACTTGTAAACCATTTACTCACTTTTGGATTCAAAGAACTTTCAAATAGATAAGTATGTAAAAAAGCTTTCTCACCACCAACATACCATAATTCATTGGAATTACCTGCAAAATTACGAACAGCATTATTTCCTAAATTTCTCGATTTTCTTCGATTTGCTCCTCTAGCCTCTTCTGCCGATTTGTAAAAAGGAGGATTACACATGGTTACTGTAAAAGAATCATCATCATTTAAAATTTCTTTTAAAATATGCTCTTCTTTAAACTGTTGTCTTAATTCAACTTTATCAGTAAAACCATTATCATCAATAATATCTTGAGCGTAATCTAACGAATCTAAATCGATATCAGTCGCAACAAAATCCCAATCATACTCAACTATTCCTAATAGCGGATAAATACAACTAGCTCCGGTACCGATATCTAAAACTTTAACCTTTTTTTCATCTCCAATTAAATCAGCTAAATGATGAATATAATCTACTCTACCAGGAATTGGAGGGCATAAATTATCGTCAGAAAAATTCCAATCTTTAATATTATAATGAGCTGCTAACAAAGCTTTATTAAATTCTTTAACCGCAATAGGATCAGAAAAATCAATTGTTTCTTTGTCAAATTTCTCAATAACAAATTCTTCAATTTTTGGATATTTCTCTTTTAATAATTTAAAATCGTAACCGTTTTTATGTTTGTTATTTTTATGTAATCCTTTTTTATCTGCCATTAAATTGTAAGTACTGTAAATTCTAACTGTAACGGATTTAAATTCTCTTTTAATGTTTTTATAAAAGCATCTCCGTATTCTAAATAATATTCTGAAAAATTACGTTGTCGTTCTTCTAAACTTTGATTTGGTAATATTTCGTTTTGCAATAATACGATTCTATTAACCAATTCTTTCTGTTTTCTTTTTTCTGCTCGCAACCAACGCTTTTCTAGATTTTGTAACCCTTTTAATTGTTTTTTCTCTTGAGCATTTACAGCTCCTATAAACGAAACGTCTGTTTTTCCAGCAATAGTTCGCAACTCAGTAAACTGATCTTGCAAAAATTGTTTCTGCTGCGTAAAATCTACTTTTACTTCTGAACTTTCTAAAACTTTTTGAGCTAACAAATCATTTTGTTTCTTAAACAATTCTTCGATCGAAATATTCAAACTGTTTAACTTTTTTTGCTGCTTTTCAGAAATCACTTGAACAGAATTTCTTAACAATAGAATTGGAAATGGAATTTCTACTGCTTCGAAATACTTCTTTAACTCAAACCAATACGCTAATTCACCTCCTCCACCGATGTAACATAAGTTTGGTAAAATAACTTCTTGATATAGTGGACGCATGATTACATTTGGAGAAAAACACTCTGGGTTTTCATTCAAGTGTTTTAAGATCTCATCTTTAGTCCAAGAAATATTTGTTTTATTAACTTTAAACAATCCATCTTCAAAAACAATTCGTTCACGAATTTCATCAGTTAAATAAAACAAGTTGATTTCTCTTGGATTTACTTGAACTTTATAATTCTTTTCTAAATCTGAAATTGTTTCCGTTACCTTCTTATGAGAAATTTGTTCAGTTAACTCTCTTTCAACATAAGGAACAAATTCTTGCTTTAACGCTGTATCATCAGCATCAATAATTACCAAACCGTATTCACCAAATAATTCATTAGCAATATATCGTGTTGCACTAGCTAAATTGTTATGTTTTAAATACCCGTCTTTAAAAAGCTGACTAAAATACTGTGCATTTTTAGAAGTTCCTAAATGATTTGATAACACTTCTAAAACTTCATTTAAACCTTCAGTAGAAAAACGCCCTACTCCACCTTTTTGATCAGAATTCCACTGAACTTTTTTTCCTTTAAAATTAAAGTAATTAATCTCTTCAAAATCATGATCTTCAGTAGCCATCCAATAAATAGGAACAAAATTCTCATTTGGATTCTCAAATCTTAATTCTTCACACAAATTAATTACCGAAAGTATTTTATATAAAAAATACAAAGGTCCTGTAAATAAGTTTAATTGATGACCTGTGGTAATTGTAAACGTGTTCTCTAAACTTAAATCGTTTATATTCTTAGCAGTTTCTTCTGAAGTTTTAACTTTACTATATTGTTTTTTTAAAACATTAACCAAAATTTTTCTAGATTCAGTTTTAAATGAATCTCTTTTAATTGTTAGTTGTTTTTTAAATCCTTCTATAGATGGATATTTACCATAAAAAGGTATAGTATTTTCATTTTTCTCTAAATAATCAATCATTATTTTAGAAAAAAATCCTGTTTTTTTAAAAGGGATATTTGTAAGCTTCATCACTTATCTTTTCTTTGAAATAATGTATAAATATATGGACGTTCTCCACCATAAGGATTTATAAAAGTGTGCTTAAAATCTTCTTTTAAAACAAAATCGTTACCTAATCTCTCCTGCAACATATCGGTATTATAACGTTGTAATTCTAAACTGCAACATTTTTCAGCTCCATCTAAAGCAAAAACGGCTATAATTACAAATCCATTTGGTTTAACTACTTTTTTAAGCAAGTTAAAATAAGCTTCTTGCTCTTCTTTCTTTAAAAAGAAATGTAATACCGCTCTATCATTCCAAATATCAATATTCTCTAATTTTATTAACTCTTTTGAATTTGTTAAATCATCAGTAATAAAATTTACTTTGGTTGCTTGTTTTTCTAATCTATCTTTTAAATTATTTAAAGCTTTATCAGAAAAATCATTAGCTATCAAATTAGAGTAACCTTTATCTAATAATTCATCTATCAACATTGATGAACCAACACCTACATTTAAAATTTTAGCATCTTTACTTACTCCAGTTTTGTTTATTAAAGCTAATGTTTCTTTTGATTTTTCTTCATACCAACCTAACTTATCAGTCGTATTTTTGGTATAAGCAAGATTCCAGTGACGTACTAAAGTATTTTTATCTGGAATATCACAATCACTTTCTTTTGTAGTCATACTTCAAAAATAGTAAAATTTGATGCTTTGTCGAAAACAATATTCTAACAGATTTTTAACTTCATTCTTTTTTAAACCATCAAATTAGCTATTTTTACATTCAGTAAAACGAATCTATGCAGTTTAAACATCCTGAAATTTTATATTTCTTAGCTTTTTTAGTCATTCCTATTCTGGTACACTTATTTCAACTGCAACGATTTGTTAAAGTTCCGTTTACCAACGTTGCTTTTTTGCAGAAATTGGTTTTACAAACCCGTAAAAGTTCTCGTATAAAAAAATGGTTAATCTTAACTACTCGGTTATTACTTCTTACAGCTATAATTTTAGCTTTTTCACAACCTTATTTTAGTAATCATAAACTTAATAAAAAACAACATTTTTTTATTTTCCTTGATAATTCATTAAGTACAAATAGTACTGGTGAAAAAGGAAATTTATTACAAGTAGCTTCACAAGAAATTATAGAAAACTTATCAAATAAAGCCTCTTATTCTCTTTTAACTAATGATAAGTTTCATAGAAATAAAACTGCTACTGATTTAAAAAATATTTTATTAAAAATATCAAATACATCAAAAAACAGAGAACTAAACAGTGTTTTATTAAAATTAAAAAATGAAAATAAAGCATATAATACAATTTCTAAGAATATAATTGTTTCAGACTTTCAAAATATTAAACAGAATGATGTAAATGAGCTTGATATAAACACTTCTTTAATTAAACTAAACCCTGAACAAAAAAATAACATTTCTATTGATAGTGTTTTTATTAAAGAAAATAGCTCATCTAACTTTAATATAAATGTCTTAGTAAAAAACCAAGGTATTGCAAAAAAAAATATTCCAATAGCAATATATAACCAAGGTAAATTAATTAATAAACAAACTTTTAGCATTGAAGAAAACCAATCACAAAACGTTGTTTTTTCTGTTCTAAAATCTCCTTCTTTTTCGGGTAGAATAGATATTAACATAAACGACACATATACTTTTGATAATTCGTTCTTTTTTGCAATAAACACAACATCAAAAGTTAATGTTTTAAATATTGGTAAACCTTCTGATTTTATAAATAGAATTTATACTAAAAATGAATTTAATCTCATAAAATCAACTCAAAAAAATATAGATTATAACTCTATTCC
>CAZCHR010000178.1:0-4668 GCA_964498665.1 uncultured Tenacibaculum sp.
AGTAAGTGTTGTAATTGCTTTTTTTCAATATTTTTTTAAAGTAAAAAGAAGTCCAAAAGTTCATGTTTTACTTTTTGTTTTAAAAACGTTAAGCTTATTTTTATTATGCTTATTATTTATAAATCCGAAAGTTGAAATTTTAGAAAAAGAAAATATAAAACCAGTATTATCTGTTTTAGTCGACAACTCAATATCTATAAAGTTTTTTAAAGAGGAACAAAAAGTAGCATCCGTTTTAAAAACAATTGATGACAATACTAAAATTCAAGATAAGTTTAATGTTGAGTTATTTTCTTTCGGAAACTCAACTAAGGTTTTAGATAGTTTATCTTTTACTGATACACAAACAGACATTTCACAAGCTATTGAAGCTGTTGATGAATTAAATAAAAACCGAATTAATACGACTGTTTTAATAACTGATGGAAATCAAACACAAGGAAACGATTACGACTATTTAAAGAGTAAAAATAAAATTTATCCTATTATTTTAGGAGATACAACTCAATATCAAGATGTTCAAATATCACAGTTAAACGTAAATAATTATAGCTACATAAAAAATAAATTTCCAGTAGAAGCTTTATTATTTTATCAAGGAAAATCAATTGTTAATACTACTTTTTCGATTACTAAAAATGGAAAAAAGATATTTTCGAAAAAAGTGCAATTATCACCATCAAATCCAACTCAGACAATTACTACGAGTTTAGTATCTGATAAAAAAGGATTACAGTATTACAAAGCTTTTGTAAGTAAAATTAATAATGAGAAAAACACAAAAAATAATACAAAGAGTTTTTCGGTAGAAGTTATTGATGAGCAAACTAAAGTGTTATTATTAAGTTCCTTTTTACATCCAGATTTAGGAGCAATAAAAAAGTCAATAGAATCTAACAAACAACGAAAAGTTGATATTGTTTTAATTAACGATAGAAATATTAATTTTTCTGATTATCAGTTTTATATTTTATACCAACCTAATAGTTATTTTAAAAAAGTGTTTGATAAAATAGATTCAAATTATTTATTGATATCAGGTACTAAAACAGATTGGAACTTTTTAAACTCAGAAAAATTAGGATTTCAAAAACAAGCAATTAATCAACCAGAAGAATATACTGCGATTTATAATGCTAGTTTTTTAACTTTTTTACAAGAAGATTTAAGTTTTAACCAATTTCCGCCTTTGCGAGATAAGTTTGGAGAAATTCAATTAAATAATGAAGCTCAAACTTTGTTGTTTCAAAAATATGCAGGGGTAGAAACACAGCAACCTTTATTAGCAACTCTTGAAAGTAATGATAAAAAGCAAGCGATTTTATTTGGTGAGGGTATTTGGAAATGGAGAGCAGCAAGTTATATAAAAGAGCAATCTTTTGAAAGTTTTGATAAGTTTCTTGGAAATATGGTACAATATTTAGCATCTAACAAAAAAAGAAAACGATTAGAAGTTAAAGCTGAACGCTTGTATCCTGCAAATGCAGCTATAAATATTGCTGCTTTTTATGTAGATAAAAATTATCAGTTTGATAATAGAGCAAATTTGCAATTAAAAATAACGAATACCGAAACAAAAAAGCAAAAAACACTTCCGTTTTCTTTAGTTAATAACTCATATCAAGTGTCGGTTGAAGGTTTAGCTTCTGGTGATTATACTTATCAAGTTTCAGTAGCTAACCAGAATATAAAAGTCTTCGGAAAGTTTAAAATTACCGATTATCAAATAGAAGAACAATTTACAGGTGCAAACTATAAGAAGTTAAATTTACTTGCTTTAAATACTAAAGCAGAGTTATTTTACCCTAATAAAATAGATGCTTTATTAAATAAATTATCTGAGGATAAGTCATATTTTACCACACAAAAATCAATTTCTAAAAAACAAAATTTAATAGATTGGAAATGGATTTTATTCATTGTAGTAGCATTATTGTCAGTAGAATGGTTTATCAGAAAATATTATGGTAAAATTTAAAATAGCAATGGTTATTTGTATTTTAAAACAGTATAGTTGTCGAAATTTGTAGTAAAACAAAAAATATGAAATTTCATACAAGAAAATGGGTAAAACCCGAAGATTTAAATCCAAATGGAACATTATTTGGAGGAAGATTATTACAGTGGATTGATGAAGAAGTAGCTTTATATGCTATTATTCAGTTAGAGATTCCTAAAACAGTAACAAAATTTATGTCTGAAATTGATTTTGTAAGTTCAGCAAAACAAGGAGATATTATTGAAATAGGTATAGAAGTAGAAAAATTTGGGAGATCATCAATAACCTTAAACTGTGAGGTTCGTAATAAAATTACTCAAAAAACCATTATTTCTATTGATAAAATAATTATGGTTTCTTTAGATGAAGCTGGAAATCCTGTTGCTCACGGAAAAACTAAAGTTGAGTACGCAAAGGATCGATTGAATAAATAAATTGTTTTTGTACTTTCGTTACTCATTAAAATTTAGTTTGAAAAACATCAGTATAATATTATTAATATTTATTTTGTTTGTGCCATCAGCGCAAGCACATACTGATGCTATCGTTTTTACAAATGATACTGAAAATCATCATGACAGACATTTAGATGATTCCCATCAAGATTTGCATCATGAAAACGATACCGAAGAAGAACGAAATACAGAGCATCATCATCACTGTATTTCAATAGGTATTTCATCAGCTATTATTACTTCTGAGTTTAAGTATCAATTTATAAAACCATTTCAACCAAAAGAGAAGATTCTTTTTTACAAAAACTTAAACGCGTCTAATTTTTTAGATGAACTTTTTCAGCCTCCTAAAGCATAATTAATTATAATTTTTCAATTTTTTATTGAAAGTAAAAATGCATCTTTTTATTTAAAAAGATGTCTAATAACACACATACATTTTATAATTAATTAAATCATTTAAAAATGATAAAAAATATAGTTTTAACCTTATTATTAGGGTTACTTACAAATAGTCTATTGGCTCAAAACTCAATTACTGTAAAAGTAATTTCACACGAAAAAGAAGCGCTACCTGGAGCATCAATATTTATAGAGAATACAAAGATAGGGAGTGAAACAGATTTAAACGGATTAGCAATTATTAACAATATTCCTAATGGAAAACAAACTTTAATAATTTCTTTTGTTGGTTTTGAAACTGTTGAAAAAATAATTCAATTTCCAATTTCTAAACAACAGTTAATTGTTGAATTACATGAAGATGAAGAGTCGTTAGAAGAAATAGTAATACAATCAACAAGAAGTAAACGAAGTATTGCTGAAATACCAACAAGAATAGGAATTGTAGGAGCTGAAGAATTAGGTGAAAAAGCAATTATGAATTCTGCAAATATTGCTATGATATTAAGAGAGAGTACCGGAATACAAATGCAACAAACATCTGCAAATTCAGCAAATCAATCTATTAGAATACAAGGTTTAGATGGAAGATTTACACAACTTTTAAAAGATGGATTCCCGTTATTTGGAGGTTTTTCAAGCGGATTAAGTATTATGCAAATTCCTCCGTTAGATTTAAAGCAAGTAGAAATAATTAAAGGAAGTTCTTCAACTTTATATGGTGGTGGTGCAATTGCTGGTTTGGTAAATTTAGTATCTAAACAACCAAAAGAAGAACAAGAAGTTAGCTTAATGTTCGATCAAACCTCTCGTAATGGTAGTACATTAAACGCTTTTTACAGTAAACGTTTTAATAAGTTCGGAATGTCATTATATGGTTCTGCAAATCATCAAAACGCAACTGATGTAAATAATGATCATTTTACAGATATTCCTAAGGTAAGAAGCATTAGTTTTAATCCTTCTTTTTTTTATTATCCAAACGAAAAAGAACAGTTTCGTTTAAGTTTAAACGCTTCGGTAGAAAAAAGAATAGGAGGTGATGTTGACGTTATAAATGATAATATGACACCTGAGCATAATTTTTATGAAGAAAATAAATCACAACGTTATGCATCACAAATTACTTATATAAAAGATATTTCTGAAGAAAAATCATTAACGTTAAAAAATAGTGTAAGTTATTTTAAACGTGATTTAAGTTTGCCTAATTTTCAATTTAAAGGAAATCAAATAGCAACATTTACCGAAGCTACTTACAACTTATATAAAGATAATTCTGATTGGGTATTTGGAGGGAATATTATCACAGAAAATTTTAAAGAAGATAAAATTACAAATTTAGACCGTAGTTATAATCAACTTACAATTGGAGGTTTTGTTCAAAATAATTGGAAGTTCAGTAAAAATATGACTTTAGAAAGTGGTCTTAGAACAGATTACAATAACAACTACGGAACCTTTGTATTACCAAGATTTTCCTTATTTATTAAGTATAATGAAGAAGTATCAACTAGAATAGGAGGAGGTTTAGGTTACAAAATACCAACTATTTTTACTGAAGATGCTGAATTACGTTCTTATCAAAATGTAATGCCAATAAATATAGGTGATTTTAAATCAGAAACATCTATCGGATTTAATGCTGATATAAATTATAAAACTAAGATATTTAATGATAACGTATCAGTATCATTTAATCAATTAGTTTTTTATACACAGTTAAAAAAATCATTATTATTACAGCAAAACGGAGTTAATTATGAGTTTGTTAATGCTGTGAATAACTTAAATAGCTACGGAGTAGAAACT
>CAZCHR010000179.1:0-4652 GCA_964498665.1 uncultured Tenacibaculum sp.
GTATATAATGAATGCGTATTATTTGTTCCTTTATCTTTTTGAGTAAAATCAGTTACTCTATTTCTATTAATATCAATTATAGAGTTTATATTATATTGGGTTTCTTTAGATGTAAATTCAGATCCAAAGAATAAATTGGTATTGTTTTTTACTTTGTAATTTAAATTGTAAGATATACTAAAGTCGTTAATTTGATTAGATTTTGTTGATTTTTGTACAATGTAATTATCTATATATTGATAATTTCCTAAGTAACTTAAGTCAAAATTTGAAAAATAACTTTTTAGATTGTGATTTAATTTAGAGGATAGTTTCTTTTTCCAATTAAAACTAATTCCATTATTTTTTATATTTAGTTTGTCTGTATAAAAATCTTTATAAATAGGTATTTTAAATTCATTAAGTAATTTATTTCGAGTATATAAAAAACTAAAAGATAAAGATTCATTTATAGAAGGTTTATATATTACTTTTGAAGATAAATCAGCAAAATGGAAATCATTATTTCTTTCAAAAGCAATATCATTAGTTAAGATATTTCTTTCTTGGTTTGCATTAAATGTTTGAAAAACACGACTTGATAATTTGTTAAAAGTAAATGTTTTAAAAATATCAGTAAAAGACCTTCTCGCAGAAATAGAAATAGCTAGTTTCTTAGAGAAAGGTATTTTAAAAAAGGCATCAGTATGAGTCATGTTAAAACCAAAACCGCCAGCTATTTTTTTAGGAATACTTTCATCTGTTGTGATATCAATAACACCAGAAACACGGTTCCCGTAACGGGCTCCAGTTCCACTTTTAGATAACACAATTTCTTTTGTAGTGTAAGGATTGAATGCGGATAAAGTTCCAAAAAAATGACCAGAATAGTACATTTTTATACCATCCCATAATACTAAGTTTTGATCTGGAGTTCCTCCTCTAATAAAAATTCCAGAAGCAGTTTCATTAGGGCTTTGAACACCAGGTATTATTTTTAAACCCTCTAAAACATCTGGTTCTGTTAAACCGGGTAAAACACCTAGCTTTTGAGGTGAAACAGATACTGATCCATCTTTTTTCTTGTCAACACCAAGGGTAACATAATTACTGATTTCTACTTCTTTTAGTAAGTTGTAGTTGTTGTTAAGGTTATTCTTCGTTATGAAGTAATATCTTTTAGTAAGTTGATTGAATTTTAGAGAAGATTGAACTTCAATTTCAAAAATTATTTCTTCTAAAAGACAGTTTTTTTTACTAAATGAAAAAAAAGAGTTCTTAATTATTTTCGAATCAAATGAAAACTTCACCTTAAAATTAGACTCTACGTTTTTTATAACGTCTAATAAAGGTGTGTTTAAAAAAGCAATGTCTATTTTTTCTTGTGAAAAAATAGACATTGCTAAGAAGATTAAAAATATACTTAATTTTTGCTTCATTAATTATATGTCAATACAACTGAACTATTTTTTGCTAATTTATAAGAAATTTTCATTGGAGCAAAAACTGTTTTCAATGCAATATTAACATTTTTGTGTGTAAAAGTACCTGTAAATCTTTTTTCGGTATTTATTTTAGAAGAATCAAACTTTAAATTATATTGTTTTTCTAGAGATTTAATTACCTGTTTCAGAGGAGTGTTGTTAAAACTTGTTTCCCCATCAATCCAAGTAGGTTTTAGCTCATTAAATACCCATTCTTCATTTTTATTATTGTAAGCTCTATATGCTTTTCCTTGAGTTAAAATAGTTTCATGATTGTTTTTTGTTGAATATGTTTTTACTTTACCTTCAAAACATAATACTTCAAAAAAATTTTCTGAAGAGTTTACAGTGAATTTTGTACCTAATACAGTAACATTACCTTCTTTAGTATTTACAGTAAAAGAAGCTCCTTTTTCAACTTTAAAATAAGCTTTTCCTATTAAGTCTAAATTTCTGTTTTCTTCCCAGTTTTTATTATTATATTTTAAAATTGAGTTGGGAGATAAGTTAATAATAGAATTATCAGGTAATGTAATTGTTAATTGCTCACCATAACTAGTTTGGAATTTAGATGTTTTATCTTGATTGAAAAAGAATACGGTAAAAATAAGTAAAATAGATGCAGCTGCGCTATACATCCATGCAGAAGAAAGTTTAAAAACTTTTTTTGTATTGTTCTTTAAAACAGTTTTTTGTTTAACGTTATTAAAGGTTGTTTTAGTGTTAAATTCAGGAGCTTTCAATTGCATAGAAGCGTCATTAATAGCCTTGAATTTTTGATAATCTTCTGAGATTTGAAATTTTTTCAACTCTTCAGGAGATAAGTCATTGGCGACCCATCTTGCTAAAAAATTATCATTTTTATAATTGTATTCCATTTCTTTGTTTATTCTTGCTATTTGTATTAATAACACTTAAAATATTAATTACCCTACTTAAAATATTAGATTTTAAATTTTGCCAATTTTTTCTCTAAGGGTTAGTAATGCTTTACTCATTCTTTTCTCAACTGCTTTCACAGAAATACCCACAATATCAGCTATTTCAGCATATTTTTTCTTGTCAATCCGACTTAAAAGAAATACCTCTCGCTGTTTTTCTGGTAAATCTGCAATTGCTTTTTTTAATTTAATATAAAACTCTTCTTCTTCAAGTATAAATTGAGGTGTTTCGTTTGTTCTATCAGGAGTAATACTTCTTTTTTGATGTTGTAAAACTACTTTTTTATGAGCAACTTCATTTAAAAAACGATTATTTGCTACAGTGTATAAAAAAGATTTAGCTTTTTCAAAAAATATTTTTGCACAATTGTCCCATAATTTAATATAGGCTTCTTGTACAATATCTTCAGCTTGCTGAGTGTCTCCACATTTATAATAAATGTAGTTTCTTAAGGTTTGTGAGTGTTGATTAAAAATTAATTCAAAATTCTTTTGCTCACAAACAGATTTTGTAGGGTCTTTACTCATTAGTTGTTTTCTAATTCTTCAAAAGTATAAATAAAAGATTATATATAAATAGTTTAAGTGATATTAGTATGTTTTATAAATGGGTAATTGTAGATGTGCTTTTTCGTAATGAGGTGTTTGTTTATATATCCAATACAATTGTTTTTGCGGATTTTTAGCAAAACCCTTATCAGATTTAAGTTTTTCTTTGAGTTGTTTTTCTATAATAGGGTTTTCTTTAAGAAACTGTTCAGCAATATCTTCAAAAACATAAGAAGAGTAACCTTCTTTTTGTTGTAGAATAGTGTCGAAAAAATTCCAATTAAAAAATGAATCCTTAGCTTCAGGTTCTAAAGTTTCTATAATATATCTTATTCCTTTCTGATTTGTGTTTATATAAATGTCACCTTTTTTTAAACGAGTTTTTGTAAACATTTTTTTGATATTGGTATTGTAATGAAGATAATGTCCTTCATACGCTGATTTTACTGTTTTAAAGTTGTCTATATAATTTATTTCTACATTTATAATTGTATCAGATTTAAAACGTGTAAATTTTATTTTATTATTTTTAAGTCTGTCAATAACTTTATGCCAACCTTGTTTTAATATATAAGCTTTTGGAATATTTATCTTTTTTGTAGCTGTAAAATTATTATAATAGTTTATAATTTTATTAAAAGGTTTACTCTGGTCATAAAATAAACGATTGCCATTTGTTACCTTGCTTGGGATTTGAGTACCTTCATAACCTTTAAAATTAATTTTAGTCGGATGATTTTTATCAACTTCAAATTGTATTGGATATGTTTTCTTTGCTAATATTTCATCAATAGTATTTTTACGTAACTTTTTTATTACTGCTGAGTTTTTTTGAGAAAAATTTAATGTAGAAAGTAATAATTCATAAGTCTGGTTAACCCTTGTTTTATAGGGTTTTAGCATATGTGTCTCTACCATTAAACCTAAAGTGTTAAATAGAGTAGTGTAACCTGTAGAGTATCTTGGAGAGTCGAAAAATTGTGACCAACCTTTATCTGGAGTCGTTCCCCAGACATTTACATACGGTGTAATAGGCATATTTTTACTATCCAACGATTTTTCTATTTGAGGACGCATTTTGTGTTCTAAAAATTCACCTAATTTACCTCCAAGTTTATTGTGTTGGGTAAATAAATGAGTAATAGCATATTGGTAATCAGCTCCATTGCTTACGTGATTATCAATAAAAATATCAGGGTCTATAATGTGAAAAATTTCTGCAAAAGCAGCTGCATTTTTTGTGTCTTGTTTTATGAAATCTCTATTTAAATCGTAATTACGTGAATTACCTCTAAAACCGTATTCTTTAGGTCCGTTTTGATTTGCTCTTGTATGCGAATTTCTATTTAAAGCACCGCCAATATTATAAACAGGAATAACTGCGATTAATGAATTAGAATATGATTTTTTTAATGAATCATTCTGAACAATATCTCTAATTAATAACATTGATGCATCTACCCCATCTGATTCCCCAGGATGAATCCCGTTGTTTATTAAAACTTTATTTTTAGTTGATTTTTTAATTTCATTTAAATTAGCTTTTCCATCAGAATTAAATACAATTAAGTGTAGAGGTTTACCGGAATCAGTTTTACCTATTTCAAATATTGAAATTTCATTGTAAGCCGTTGCTAATTTTTCATAAAAACCTGAGTTCGATTAATAAAAAGAGAGTTGATTAGTTTTAATCGTTTGA
>CAZCHR010000180.1:0-4601 GCA_964498665.1 uncultured Tenacibaculum sp.
TCAATGTTTAAATAATATAATATACGGAAATTAAATGACTAACTCAATAAAATTATATTATTTAGGTTTAATTCATTTTTAGAAAAATCGATACAATATTGCATTAATTGCTGACCGATCTTATGACCACGATGTTCTGTTGAAACTGCCATTTTTGTTAATTCAAAAGTGTTTTCTTTAGGCATTAAAGCTACTGTTCCAACTATTTTATTGTCTAATTTAGCGAAAAAAATATGTCCACCTTTATTAATAATATATTTTTCAGGGTTACTTAAAACTTCTTCATCATACGGTTCGATATAAAAGAATGTTTTTAACCACTCCGCATTTAAATCATAAAAAGATGAAGCATATTCTTTATTGTAATCTGTTATTTCTAATAGATGTTTTTCAGTATTCATTTTTATATGTTTTATTAACGCTTTACTAAAATCTTGTTTGTTAAACTTTTCTTCTAAAATATTTATATGCTCAATTAAAGAGTCAGAAGATATTTTGGTGTAGTCTTTAATTGTAAATTCAATACTTTTCCAAATAGGAGTAACTTGTTTAACGAGTTGTTTTCCTTTTTTAGATAAGTATATTTTTTTCTTCCTTTTATCAGATTTATGATCCTTTAATAAAATTAAATCTTTTTTAAGTAATTTATTTATAGCTTGTGTAGTTGCTGGTTGCGAAGTTTTTAAACTACTTGTAATTTCAGTGTTTGTAACTCCATTTTTGTTTTTTATTATTTTAAAAGTAGGAAATAGGTATGGGTCGAAATCTATCTGATATGTATCGTAAACTACTTGTGTTTCTCTCATAATATATTCACTAACTCTTTTTAATCTTGAGCCAATTCCTATTTCTCCAAATCCTTGTAATGCATCCATTAAATATATCTATTTATATAAGTGCTTATGTAAAATTAATAATTAAAATAATCTTTTGTAAATAAAATAAATATACCAAGAGAATAAGTTCCATGGGATATAAAAATAATTTTTATATCTTTGTAAAGAAATTAAAATTTTATAAAGATGAAAAAAGACAAGATAATTTTTTATGTAGCAACAGGTTTATTGTCGTTAATGATGTTAATGTCTGCAGGAATGTATTTTTTTAACAATGCCGAAGTATCAAAAATGTTTGAGGCTTTTGGATATCCAACTTATATAATATATCCGTATGGAGCTGTTAAAGTTTTAGGAGTGATTGCTTTATGGTTTTTTAAAGGTAAGTTTTTAAATGAATGGGCTTATGCAGGTTTTTTCTTTGCTTTTGTTTTAGCATTTTTTGCACATTTTTTGATAGGAGATGGAGAGCAGATGGGAGTAGCAATAGCAATGGTTTTGTTAATAGTTTCTTATATATATAGTAAAAAGATATAATGGGAGCTATAACTAAAGCATCAGTAACATTAACTACTCGCAATTATTTGGGAGAATCTAAAATGAGAAATCATTTTGCAGTAATTGATGAACCAGTAGATAGAGGTGGAGATAATAATGGACCAACTCCTGTAGAATATTTATTAACTGCAATAGGCGGATGTGTATCGATGACATTACGAATGTATGCAGAACGTAAAAATTGGGATGTTGGAAAAATTACAGTAAATGTAATTCAGAAAGAAAAACTAACTCCAAATGGTGTTGAAAAATTATTATTAGAAGAAATTTCTTTTGAAAAGGAAACTACTGAAGAACAAAGAATGAAATTATTAGAAATAGCAGGTAAATGTCCTGTAGCAAAAATGGTAAAAGATGAAACACCAATTTCATCAAAAATAATATAATTATGAAAAAAATAATTGCATTCGCTGGTAGTAACAGTAAAAAATCAATAAACAAAGAATTAGCAATATACGCTTCAAGTTTAGTTAACGAAGCAACAACAACAGTTTTAGATTTAAACGATTATCAATTACCTCTATATGGTATTGATGAAGAAACAGAAAACGGGATTCCACAGAAAGCACAAGATTTTTTTGATCTTATAAAAAATGCAGATGGCGTTATTTTATCGTTAGCAGAACACAATGGGAATTTTACAATAGCATTTAAAAATATATTTGATTGGATGTCGCGTATCGAACAAAAGTTATGGAATAACAAGCCAATGTTAGTAATGGCAACTTCACCAGGAGGTAGAGGAGGAGCTTCTGTTTTATCGATTGCTAAAAACGGGTTTCCTCATATGGGAGGAAATATAGTTGCTGATTTTTCTTTACCAAGTTTTTATGATAACTTTAAAGAAGGTCGTGTAATAAATGAAGAATTTAATAGTAAATTAAAAGAAGCTATTTTTACTTTAGATAAAGCAATTTAAATATATTTTTAGATACACTATATTCCTTGGAATGTAATAGTGTTTTTGTAAATTTGTATCAGATAAAGAGATAGATGAAGATAGTAATTTATGGCAAAAAAGGTCATGCATATACCGTAGAGTTTAAGAATTTTTTACGAATGGCTGAAATACCTTTCGACTATAAAGATATTACTATAGACAAAAAAGCTAAAGAACATAGCAAAGAGTTATATGAAGGAGCTGTTAAATACCCAACTTTATTTGTAGATGATGAAGTGTATTTAACTCCAACTTCAGATGATTTTAATAAGATAATGAAAGATTTAAAATTAAGAGGATAAAGCAAGATGGGGGATATTTCTAAAGACATAAAATCAAAGTTTCCAAATAATAAGGTAAAGGCTTTAATAAACATTAAGTATACAGCAAATTGGTTGAGTAGTAATGAAAATGAATTTTTTAAACCTTACGGAATATCACCCCAGCAATATAGTATTCTTAGAATTTTAAGAGGGGCAGGAGAAGCTATAAAAGTTCAGGTAATTAAGGATAGAATGATTGAACGTGCGCCAAATGCAACACGTTTAATGGATAAATTATGTGATAAAAAACTTATAGAAAGAATCCGTTGTAATCATGATAGAAGAGTTGTTTATATTAATATTTCTAAACAAGGTTTAGAATTATTAGCTACAATTGATAAATCAATAAAATTAAATTTTTTAGAAAACCTTACTGAAACAGAAGCTGCTCAATTAAGTGATTTATTAGATAAAATTAGGTAATATCAATTGAATAAAAAGATAGCTGAAAGAGAAGAAAAAAAATTAAACAAATAATTTCCACGGAAATTATTTTAGTTAAAAATATTTCAAATGAAAAATTTAAAATCAATACAACATAAAGTAGGAAGCCCATTAGTAAATATGGGACCAGTTAAATTAAGACAACCATTACCAACTGAAGGAATAGAAAATGTAGATCCATTTTTATTATTACATCATTATGGACCCTATGCAATAAGTGAATTTAATAACTCGTTCGATTTAGGACCACATCCACATAGAGGTTTTGAACCAATAACATTACTATTTAAAGGAGAACAATTACATAGAGATTCTTTAGGGAATGAAATGTTAGTAAAAGCAGGAGATGTGCAATGGACAACTGCTGGTAGAGGAATTGTACATGCAGAAGGACCAACAAAAGAGTTTGTTAAAAAAGGAGGTGAGTTAGAAGGAATTCAATTATGGTTAAACTTACCAGCATCAAAAAAAATGATGCCAGCTAATTATCAACATTTAAAAAGTGAGCAAATTCCTGTAGTAAAAAACTCAGAACAAACGATAATTTTAAAAGTTGTTGCTGGGAATCAGAAAGAAGAAAGAGGTTTAATAAAAACTCAAACAGATGTAAATGTTTTTACTGTTACAACTCAAAAATCTGGAAATATGAAAATAGATATTCCAAATGCTCATCAATCTTTAGTTTATCTATTAGAAGGGGAAGTTTTAGTTAATGATGAGGTAACACTAAAAAAAGGAGCTACACAAATGCTTACTTTTAATACAGATGGAGAGTTTATTGAAATTGAAGCAAAAAAAGAAAGTATTTTGTTAATTTTATCTGGAGAACCAATAAAAGAGAAAGTAGCTCAATACGGACCTTATGTAATGAATACGCAAATCGAAATAATGGAAGCGATGCGTGATTATCAAAAAGGTAAAATGGGATTTTTATATTAAAACAAAAAGCTCTAACATAAGTTAGAGCTTTAGGTTAAAAAAGGGGTATTGGTTTTGTATTAAAATTGAAATTTAAAAACAAATTCATGAGATCCACTACTGTATTGAGAGATATCGTTAGTAGCGTGTTCATAAGCATAACCTAACTTAAACTCTTTAATAAACTGAAACATTAAAAGCCCACTAAACGATTCTTTTAAACGATGAGATACACCAAATTCTACTTTATCTAAAAGCCCAACAGTAGCAGTTAAATCAACAGAAAGAGGAACACCATCTACATAACGAGTCATAAAAGAAGGAGTAACTTTTAAGTTATATTCACCTTCCAAATCAAAAGTATATCCAGCACCTAAATAAACGTGAGGTTTATCAGAAGCAGAAGTAACTACATTACCTTCTTTTTCAAATCTTTTACTTTGTAATAATACAGGAACAGATAAACTAGCGTAGTAGTTTTTACCTTTTAAGCTTAACTGACTGGAGTTGCTAATGTAGCAACTCCAATTGAGACATGAAACAATTTGAAGGACAAAATATACTAAACTTTGTAAAAGAATT
>CAZCHR010000181.1:0-4544 GCA_964498665.1 uncultured Tenacibaculum sp.
AGAAGATAATTCAATCTTCGCTTTTTCAGCAGCTTCTTTTAAACGTTGTAAAGCCATTGGGTCTTTACGTAAGTCCATATTTTCTTCTGCCATAAACTCTTCAGCTAACCAGTTGATTAACTTTTCATCAACATCATCTCCTCCTAAGTGTGTATCTCCATCAGTAGCTAATACTTCAAATACTCCGTCCCCTAATTCTAAAATAGAAACATCATGTGTACCTCCACCAAAATCGAAAACTACAATTTTCTTATCTTCACTTGCCTTATCTAAACCATAAGCTAATGCAGCTGCAGTAGGTTCGTTGATGATACGACGAACTTTTAATCCTGCAATTTCTCCAGCTTCTTTTGTAGCTTGACGTTGTGCATCGTTAAAATATGCTGGTACAGTAATTACTGCTTCTGATACATCTTGCCCTAAATAGTCTTCAGCAGTTTTTTTCATTTTTTGTAACACCATTGCTGATATTTCTTGTGGTGTATATAAACGACCATCAATATCTACACGTGGTGTATCGTTATCTCCTTTTACTACTTTATAAGGAACTCTTCCTGCTTCTTTCGAAGATTCAGAAAATTTATTTCCCATAAAACGTTTAATTGAATAAACAGTTTTTGTTGGGTTAGTTACTGCTTGTCTTTTTGCAGGATCTCCTATTTTACGCTCTCCTCCTTCAACAAAAGCTACAATAGATGGTGTAGTTCTTTTTCCTTCAGCATTAGGAATTACTACTGGCTCATTTCCTTCCATTACAGAAACACATGAGTTGGTAGTTCCTAAATCTATACCTATAATTTTACTCATAATTATTTATCTTAAATAAGTTTTTAATTCAATTTTACGAGTAGTAAACAGTCAAAGTGTATGCCATTAGCTAATAGCAATTGTTTTGGCAGAAAAAAATAAAATGATTTAAAAAAAAATGACAGAGTGTCATTTTTTTATTGATTTAATATAAGATTCATAGACAAACCTGATATTTAAGTAAGTATTTTCTAAAGCTTTTAGAGTTGCTTCTGTATCTTTAAATAAAACTTTTGTTATTCCTTCTTCTAATTGAGGAACTAATTCTTTATTATAATCAGAGTACATTAAATACCAATGTGTTTCTTTTAAACGATATTCACCCTTTTGATAAAACAAATGATAAGTATTAGTTAATTTTCGTTGAATTGATAATTTTTTAATACCACATTCTTCTTCTACTTCTCTAATAGCTGTTTGCGCAATTTGTTCTCCTTTTTCTATTCTACCTTTTGGTAAATCCCATTTACGAGCTCTGTATATAAACAAAATCTCATTCTTTTCATTTAAAACCAAACCTCCGGCTGCAATAATTACTTTAAAATCGATTCTAAATGAATTCCAATCTTTTTCTAAATTACCTGAAAAAAGATACACACCATTTAACTTACCTAATTTTAACTTATAAATAAGTTCATCTATAATTGTATTTTTGTAAATATAAACTGGATAATGTTCTTCATTTTTTATTGAAGTTGTAAAAATTATCGGCTTATCATTAACAAAAACTTTATACATTTGCGCTATGGATTTAAACAAAGATACAGCAAAAAAAACAGCTGAACTTCTTTTACAAATAAAAGCTATAAAACTGAGTCCTCAGAACCCATTTACGTGGGCTTCAGGCTGGAAATCACCAATTTACTGTGACAATAGAGTTACACTATCTTATCCACCAGTTCGAAACTTTTTAAAAGAAGAAATAGCTAAATTAGTAGAAGATAAGCATGGTAAACCTGATGTTATTGCAGGAGTAGCTACTGGAGCTATTGCTATTGGTATATTAGTGGCACAAGAATTGGGAGTTCCTTTTGTATATATTCGTCCTGAACCAAAAAAGCATGGTCGAAAAAACCAAATAGAAGGCCATATAGAAAGCGGACAAAATGTTGTCGTTATTGAAGATTTAATTAGTACAGGTAAAAGTAGTTTAAACGCTGTAAAAGCTTTAAAAGAAGTTAATGCTAATGTAAAAGGTATGATTGCTATTTTCTCATACGGTTTTAGTATTGCTACCGATAATTTTAAAAACGATAATATTGAATTAACCACTCTAAGTAGTTACGAATATATGCTAGAACAAGCTTTAGACAGTAAATACATTACAAGTGAAGAACTAAGTTCATTAGAAGATTGGAGAAGAAATCCTAGTGAATGGAAACAAAACGAAGAATAATAAAAAAATATAGCTCATGAATATTGAAGGAAACAAAGTAACCGTTAAAAAATCAGCAAAATACTTATTTGATTTTTTTACTAAACTTGAAAACTTTGAACAATTAATGCCAGAGAATACTCAAAAATTTGAAGTAGATGGTGATAGTTTTATTTTTGGTTTAAAAGGTATGCCAGAAATAAGATTAGTTATGAAAGAAAAAACTGAATACTCAAACGTAACATTAGGTGCAGCCAGTAGTAAATTACCTTTTACATTAGCATCTAACATAAAAGAAATTTCCGAAAACGAAAGTGAAGTAGTTTTAAATTTTGAAGGTGATTTTAACCCAATGATGGCGATGATGGTAAAAAAACCATTAACAAAATTTATTGATGCTTTAACTGAAAATATTGCTAAAATATAAAACTAAGCAAACGAGACTTCTTTAATTCCAAATTCTTTAATTGTTTCGTTTTCTAATTCAATTTGGAGTTTTCCTGTTTTTGAAACTCCAATAATTTTACCCATAAACAAAATGTTCTGATTATCTTTAAACATACTCGGAACATTTTTTTTATACAAAACATTTAAATATTGATCTTCTAGAAATAAATATTTCTCGCTTTTTAACAAATCAATATTTTCTTTTAGTTTCAATAAAACACTATTTAACAAATCGTTTAAATCAAAATTTTTATTTAAAAGTTTTTTTAAAGAAATTGCGTTAGGTAAATCTTCCTGAAAAAACTCTTGATTCACATTAACTCCAATTCCAATTATTGAAGAAGCTATTTTTGTTCCTTTTAAATTATTTTCAATTAAAATTCCTGCTATTTTTTTATTCCCTGACATAATGTCGTTAGGCCATTTTATAGCTAATTTTGGCAAAATCAAGCCATTAAGAACTTCAAAAACAGCTAATGAAATACTAAAATTTAAATACTTTTGATGTGAGACTAAAAGATTATCAAAAGAACAAAAAACACTAAAGGTTAGGTTTTTACCTCCTTCAACAATCCATTTCGCATTCATTTGACCTCTACCTGATGTCTGTGTCTTTGCTACAACAATTGTAAAGTCCTGAACAATAGAGGTAGCTGACAAATTCTTCAAAAAAGAATTGGTAGAATCAATGGCATCAAGTTTGATTATTTTCATATAGATTTTGCAAGTAAAACAAGTATCAATATTACATAAATTACTCGCAAAAAAACAATAACTTTGCTAAAACTTAATTTTTTTTAATGACTAAAAAACAAGCAAACACAGACGAGTTAATCGCTATGATTATAAAGGGGATTGATGATGTAAAAGGAGAAGATATTCAATTATTAGATTTGAGAGAAATTGAAAACACAGTTTGTGATTATTTTGTAATTTGTTCTGGTAACTCTAACACACAAGTAAACGCTATTACTGGCTCTGTACAAAAAACTGTTAGTAAAGAACTTCAAGATAAACCTTGGCACATAGAAGGTCAAGGAAATTCAGAATGGATATTAATGGACTATGTTAATGTTGTGGTACACGTTTTTCAAAAACAAATTCGTGAATATTACGATATTGAAAGTCTTTGGGGTGATGCAAAAATTACCGAAATTAATCCTGCATAACTGTTAATAATTTAGACAACTTATTTATTATGAGTGATAAGAAAAAGAATACACCGAAATTCACATTCAATTCATTTTGGATATACATACCAATATTAATTATACTTTTAGGCTTAAGTTTTTTTAATTCAGGAAACTTAGGGTCTCGTAATATTTCAAAAAATAAATTTAACGAGATTTTAAAAGCTAATGATATTGACAAAATTATTGTTGAAAACAATAACATAGCTCAAATTTTCTTAAAAAAAGAAGCTAAAGAAAAAGAGAACCATAAAAAACTAACTGAATCTCCTTTTTATTCAAAAGGGTCTCCATTATACACGTATAATTTTGGAAATCAGGAAAACTTTGAAAAGGAAATTTCAACAGAAAAATCAAAATATAATTTAGATTTTGATATCTCTAATGTTGAAAGAACTAGTATGTTCGATACTATTTTTAACTTTTTACCTTTTATTTTATTAATCGGTATTTGGTTATTCTTTATGAGAAGGATGTCTGGTGGTGCTGGCGGAGGTGGCGCTGGAGGTCAAATATTTAATATTGGTAAATCAAAAGCAAAACTTTTTGATGAAGATTCTAAAGTTAGAACTACATTTAAAAATGTTGCTGGTTTAGAAGGAGCAAAAGAAGAAGTTCAAGAAATTGTAGACTTCTTAAAAACACCTGAGAAATATACAAAATTAGGAGGTAAAATACCTAAAGGAGCCTTATTGGTAGGACCTCCTGGAACAGGTAAAACATTA
>CAZCHR010000182.1:0-4410 GCA_964498665.1 uncultured Tenacibaculum sp.
CAATAAAAACTATGAGTAATTTATTAGAAATTAATAATATCGTAAAACGCTACGGAGATTATACAGCGTTGAATGATGTTTCGATTCACATACCAAAAGGAAGTGTGTTTGGGCTTTTAGGACCTAATGGAGCAGGAAAAACATCTTTAATTAGAATAATTAATCAAATTACAATGCCAGATAGTGGTAGTGTTATTTTAGATGGTGAAAAGTTAGCGCCAAATCACGTAGAAAACATCGGTTATTTACCTGAAGAACGTGGTTTGTATAAATCGATGAAGGTTGGTGAACAAGCTTTGTATTTAGCTCAATTAAAAGGATTGACAAAAACTGAAGCAAAAAAACGATTAAAATATTGGTTTGATAAATTTGATATAGGAGCTTGGTGGGATAAGAAAATTGAAGAATTATCTAAAGGAATGGCTCAGAAAGTACAATTTATTGTTACTGTATTGCATCAACCAAAATTATTAATTTTTGATGAACCTTTTTCTGGTTTCGATCCAATTAATGCACAATTAATAGCAAAAGAAATTTTACAACTACGAGATGAAGGAGCTACCATTATTTTTTCTACTCATAGAATGGAGTCTGTAGAAGAAATGTGTGATTATATCGCTTTAATTGATAAATCAAATAAAATATTAGATGGTAAATTAGATGATATTAAAAAAGAATTTAGAACAAATACTTTTCAAGTTGGTTTAAATACAGCTAACCCTAAAGAGGTTGAGCAAAAGTTAAAAGAAAATTTTAAAGTTTTACCAGCAGATTTTAGATTATTAAATGAAGGGTTGAAACTAAATGTAAAATTAACTGAAGGAAATTCAGCAAACGATTTATTATCATATTTAACCACACAAGGACAAGTGCAACATTTTGTAGAATTAATACCAAGTGCCAACGATATTTTTATTCAGGCAATAAATAAAAACATTTAAGAGATGAGTAAATTACGATTAATTATAGAGCGTGAATTTATTGCTAAAGTTAAAAACAAATCATTTATAATGATGACTTTTTTAAGTCCATTAATAATGATTGGTATGATGGTCTTAGTTGTTTTTTTAATGAAGAAAAACGATCAGAAAATAAAAGAGATTGTTTATGTAGATAACTCTGGTATTTTTTCAAAAGAAAATTTTAAAGACACTAAAACAATAAAATATAAAGACTTTACAAACAAAGGAATAGAAGAAACAAAAAAGAAAGTTGAAGAAGGTAACCATTACGGCGTGTTATTTATTCCTAAACAAGATAGTTTAGAAGTTTTAGCAAAGTCGGTTGAGTTTTATTCAAAAGAAACACCAGGTTTAAATACAATTGAAAACATTGAACGTAATGTTAATAAGCATTTACGAAACCTTAAAATGACTAAATTAGGTATTAATTTAGAAAAAATTAAGGCATCAAAAATTTCTTCAGATATAAAAATGTTTAATTTTTCAGGAGAGAAATCTTCTAAAATGATAAACGGAATGAAGATAGGTGTTGGTACAATAGCTGGTTATATGTTAATGATGTTTGTTATAATTTATGGTACTTCGGTTATGCGAAGTGTTATAGAAGAAAAAACGAGTAGAATTATAGAGGTTATTGTATCATCTGTAAAACCATTTCAATTAATGATGGGTAAAATTATTGGTAATGCTTCTGCAGGATTATTACAATTTTTTATCTGGGGTGTTTTATTAATGATTGGATCTGTTGTAGTTTCTTTATTTTTAGGTATTGATGCTTCTCAAGTTTTTTCTCAAGATATTGATGTAGAGCAAGCTGCTAAGATGAAAGAGTTAATGGGTAATAAAGCAGATTTATTTCTTGAAATAAGAAAACTACCTTGGTTAACATTATTTTTCTTATTTATCTTTTACTTTTTAGGAGGTTATATGTTGTACAGTTCTTTATTTGCTGCTGTAGGTGCAGCTGTAGATAGCGAAACAGATACTCAACAGTTTATGATGCCAATAATGATGCCGTTAATGTTAGCTGTTTATGTAGGAGCATTTACAGTAATTAATGATCCACATGGACCAGTGTCGGTTATATTTTCACATGTGCCATTAACATCACCAATTGTAATGTTAATGCGTGTTCCTTTTGGAGTTGCTTGGTGGGAAATAGCTTTATCAATGTTGCTATTAGTAGTAACTTTTATTGGTATTGTTTGGTTTGCTGCAAAAATTTACCGCGTAGGTATTTTAATGTATGGTAAAAAACCAACGTATAAAGATTTATGGAAGTGGATCCGTTATAACGGATAAAACTAATAAGTAAAGCAGTTATCATAAAAGATAGCTGCTTTTTTTATCTAAAAAGAATATATTTACTACAAAATATTTTTCGTGAAAGAATTTAATAAAATACTTAATTATACTTTTCAATTCAATAAAGATATAGGCATAAGTGTAAAATCAATTTTAATGCTAATATTGGTATTGATATTAGCTTCAGTTTTAATAAAATACTTTAAGAAATTTGTAAAGAAAAGATTACAGAAAGAAGATGAAAATAAATTTGATACTGTTTTTTCTTTTGCTAGTTGGTTATTGTACATTGTTATATTTTTAACAACATTAAATTCTTCAGGAGTTAATGTAACAGCAATATTTGCAGCATCTGCAGCTTTATTAATTGGTGTTGGTTTAGCGTTACAAACTTTTTTTCAAGATATTATATCTGGTGTTTTTATTATTTTAGATCAAAGCGTACACGTTGGTGATATTATTGAATTAGATGATGGTAAAGTAGGAAGGGTAGAGGAAATTAAATTAAGAACAACGCGAGCAATTACTATAGATAATAAAGTGTTGGTAATACCAAATCACAAATATTTATCAAATAGTTTGTATAATTGGACGCAAAATGGAACTGCAACTCGTGAGAGTGTAAGTATAGGTGTAGCTTATGGTAGTGACGTACAATTGGTTAAAGAATTATTGTTAAAAGCAGCTAATGAGCATCCAAAAGTTTTTCAACACCCAGCACCTGTGGTGATTTTCCAGAATTTTGGAGATTCAGCTTTAGAATTTAAGTTAATTTTTACATTAAATGATAGTTTTCAAGCAATGATTCCACAAAGTGAAATAAGGTTTAAAATAGACGAATTGTTTAGAAAGCATAATATCTCAATACCATTTCCTCAAAGAGATATTCATATTATTAAAGAATAAATTTTGATGGAATGATTATTGTTATCTTTAAAAAATAAATTTAAAAAAGAATGTCAAAAATATTAATCATAGAAGACGAATCGGCGATTCGTAGAGTTTTAAAAAAGATTATTTCAGAAGAAAACAAATCTTATGAAGTTGAAGAAGCTGAAGATGGATTGATGGGAATTGAAATGATTAAAGATAAAGATTACGATTTAGTATTATGTGATATTAAAATGCCAAAAATGGATGGTGTTGAGGTATTAGAAAAAGCTAAAAAAATAAAGCCAGAAACACCAATGGTAATGATTTCTGGTCACGGAGATTTAGATACTGCGGTAAATACAATGCGTTTAGGTGCTTTTGATTATATTTCAAAACCGCCAGATTTAAATCGTTTATTAAACACGGTTCGTAATGCGTTAGATCGTAAAGAACTAGTTGTAGAAAATAAACGATTAAAAAAGAAAGTCAGTAAAAACTATGAAATGATTGGTGATAGTGATGCAATCACGCACATTAAAGAAATCATTGAAAAAGTTGCTGCTACTGATGCTCGCGTTTTAATTACTGGACCAAACGGAACCGGAAAAGAATTAGTAGCACATTGGTTACACGAAAAATCAGAAAGAGTAAAAGCTTCTATGATTGAAGTAAATTGTGCAGCAATTCCGTCAGAATTGATAGAAAGTGAATTGTTTGGTCATGTAAAAGGTTCGTTTACAGGTGCAAATAAAGATCGTGCGGGTAAGTTCGAAGCTGCCAATGGTGGAACTATTTTCTTGGATGAAATTGGGGATATGAGTCTATCGGCTCAAGCAAAAGTTTTAAGAGCATTACAAGAAAATCGAATTCAAAGAGTTGGATCTGATAAAGACATTAAAGTAAATGTTCGAGTAGTTGCAGCGACAAATAAAGATTTAAAAAAGGAAATAGCTGAAGGTCGTTTTCGTGAAGATTTATACCATCGTTTAGCAGTAATTTTAATTAAAGTTCCTGCGTTAAATGATAGACGAGAAGATATTCCTTTATTAATAAATTTCTTCGCAGAGAAAATTTCTAAAGAACAAGGAATGCCTAAAAAAGAGTTTTCAAGTAATGCTATTAAATTATTACAAGAATATGATTGGACGGGGAACATTCGTGAGTTACGTAATGTAGTAGAGCGTTTAATTATTCTTGGAGAAAAAGAAGTTTCTGAGAACGATGTAAAACTATTTGCTAGTAAATAGTTTTAAGTAATAAGTAAAAGAAA
>CAZCHR010000183.1:0-4270 GCA_964498665.1 uncultured Tenacibaculum sp.
ACGTTTTAGTGTTAATATTAAATTATCAACAATCATTTAGTCAAAAAACAAAAACCCTTAACTACATAGTAATTAAGGGTTTAAATATAAAAATACGTAGTTTTTTATTTATTTTAATTTTCTATCCGATTCTTTAATAGGAAGATCATTTATACTGGCAAATCTCTTTTTCATTAAACCATTTTCATCAAACTCCCAGTTTTCATTACCATAAGCTCTAAACCATTCTCCTTCTTGGTTTCGGTATTCGTATTCAAATCTTACAGCAATTCTATTATCTGTAAATCCCCATAATTCTTTTTTAAGCTTATAATCTAATTCGGTAGCCCATTTATTTTCAAGAAAAGCCTCCACCTCATCTCTTCCATTAATAAAATCTATTCTGTTTCTCCATTCGGTATCTTTAGAATATGCTAAAGCAACTTTTTTTGGGTTTTTAGAGTTCCAACCATCTTCGGCTGCTTGTACTTTTTGTGTGGCTGTTTCAAAAGTAAACGGTGGTAAAGGATGTTTTTTTTCCATGACAAATAATTTTATTTAAACAATTTTACGGTACTTTAATATAGCTATAATTGGACTTTACAGACATTCTATGGTGTTTTTTTTACATTTTAAATAAGAAATAGTTTAACTATAGATTAGTTAAAGTTTAATTGAGTAATATAGGTTACCGTAAATACACTTTCATGAATTTTAAAATACCTGCTCTTACTTCTTCCATTTTAAATGAAATTACTACTACTATTAATGACCTTAATATAAATACTCAAAATATTGAAGTTTTTAAAAATATAGCTTGTAAAATAGCGATGATTCAAAATACGAAATCTCCAAAAATTTCTAATCCAACTCATTATATAATAAATTCAGAAAACAGCTTAAAAAGCTACATTAATACGGATAACACAACAGATAAATCACAAAATAAATCTTCATTAATTAACCACTTTAATAACAGTAACCTGCTTAATATAAACAATATTACTTATGAAAATTTACTTAAAGAACTTAAGCATTATGAAACTGATATTATAAAAAAAGACACCTATGAAAAAGGTATTAATGAAGGAATTAAACTTGCAGAACAGGCTTATACTAACAAAAGTAATTGTATTAGTTTTGGAACCGTTTGTAATAATCATAATTTTTCAGCTAGCTTGCTAACTGCTGAAATTACTAATACAAACATTAAAGAATGTTTATTTTTTAATAGCGCATATACTACCAAAGAGAAAGAAAATATCTTAACTAAAATATTAGATATTAAAACAAAATACATCCCTATGACTTTAGCAGATACCATGTGTTTTTATGGCGAATTTGATTTTATTATTATAGCGGGTGCTATATTAAAAGCTGCTGAGTTAAAAATGGTTATTTTAATTGATGGTTTTATAGCTGCTACCGCTCTTTTATATGCTTTTCAATTAAATGAAAGCGTTATTGATTACTCTTTATTTTGTAATCAATCTACCAATAAAGGTCAAAAAGTTATTATTGATTATTTTGAGAAACAAACCATTTTAAATTTAGATTTTGAAACTAACATAGGTATAGGCGTTCCTATGGCATTACCAATAATTGAAAGCTCTATTAATTGGTTACAAAATGCTTTAAAAGCCTAAACTATGTTGGTAATCTGTTTTGGTTATCTTGATATATAAAGTAAGAATAAGAGTTCCTGTATTGATCAGGTGTTTGATTACATGCTTTTTTGAATGTTCTTGCAAAATAAGAGTTATCACTAAAATTTAAAGATTCTGATATTAAGCATATAGACAAATCAGAATGTATAATTAAACGTTTGGCTTCTAAAATTAACCTAGTAGTTAACATTTCAGATGGTTTTTTATCTACTACTTTTTTACACAAATAACTTAGTTGTTTAAGTGATATATTTAATTTTTCTGCATAGAAAGACAATGGTTGATGTTCTTTATAATATAGATCTATAAGATTTTCAAAACGGTTTAATTGTATTAGCTCATGATTATACACCGATTTTAAACTATGCTTAGCGCTGTAAAAACGAGCTAATTTTATAAATATTTCGTTTAAATAAATACGTATCAGCTCATGATAGTTTAAATACTGACTTCTATATTCTTCATGAATTTTTTTATAGATACTAACCATTTTAGTTTGTTGCTCTTTATCTAACAAAATATATGGCTGACTAAAGGTAGATTGTAAAAAAGGGAGTTTGGTTAACCTTTCCGAATCAAAATCTATTAAAAAATATTTCTTGGTAAAAAAAAGCACAAAACCATCTGTATCATCAGATAATTCCCATTTATGTATTTGCCCAGGAGATAATATAAACATTGCACCTGGAGCAACATCGTATTTTTTAGAATCTATATAATGTAAACCACTGCCTTTGGTTACAATTAATATTAAATAAAAATCATGTCCATGTGGTTTTTCTATAAAGCAATTTTCTTTTAAATGATCTTTAAATTTTCGGATGTAAAAATTAGATTCAAAATCAACTACACAATTGTTGTAATCTTTAAAATTTGAGATATTAAAAACTGGGAGGTTACACGTATTTTTCATCGATCACGTATGTTATATTAACAATGCTTCTCTAATTTAATTAAATAAGCTGTTATTATCAAACAAGTCATTCGATTTAGAGTATTGGTAATTAGCAGTTTTTATATTATTGAATTCTTAAAATTAATTTCTCAAATTATTGAATATTAATTTGAGAAATGTACCACCACATAAAAGAGGCCTGTAAAACATAATGTTTTACAGGCCTTTTAAAAATTTATTTATATATAATACTTTTATGTATGTATTACCTATAAACTATTTATACTATTAAAGCTCAACAAGGTTATCTCCATAACGTTCTCCAATTGCTTCTGTAGTTGGCTGAGAAATTACTGGACAGTTAATAATAGCTCCTGTTGGACTTAATCCAGGGAAAAGAGTATTACTTTCAGTTGAATCAGTGTCATTATCGAAAAAGTTTGTTAACTCTCCTGTTTCAAACAAGCTATTAATTTGAGCTGTACTTGTTAAAATAACTTTTTCCTCATTAGGAACAGTCCATTGACAAATATGAGCATCCCACATTGGAGTATAATCAGGATCTGTTGGATCAATTGGGAATGTATTTGTTGGATCTTGATCTTGATTGTTACTGTCAATTGCAACATTTAAACCTTGGTATAAAGTGTTACCATTTGCATCAGTAATACCACCTGGTACTCCGTTAGCACATGGAGAGAATGGTAAAAATGCTCCCCCTGGGAAGTTTCCAAAAGTAGGAATGTTTTCTAATCTAGCTGCAGTAACACCTTTTTCAATTGCAGATGGTCCATCGTTTGATGTATCCGTTACAATATGAAAGTAATACTGCTCTCCACCTTGCCATCCATCTAATAACTGTAATGCTACTCTTGCATTATCAGGATCGAAGTTAACATTATCTACATCTTGACCAGTTAGGCCTGTATTTGCTGTAGCAATTCTATCATGGAAACCAGTTTCATTAGCAACCATTTGTGCGTTAATTACTACTCCACTAGGTAATACAACATAAGAAGACCATGCATCATCAGCTGTTGCTCCAGCTTCAGCTGTTGCAGGAGGGAAAGTTAATATCCCAAAATTAGCATCACCTTCAACTGCATCAGTAACTGGCACCCCTGGAGTTAATCTTCTTGTTCCTCCAAAATCTACTGTACCTGTAAATACAAGCCTACCATCTTCTCCAAATGTTCCTAACTGCACACCTTCAGAACCTTTAGCCTCTGCCATTCTTCTTGCATGAATTACACCTAATCTTTCTGCCATACCAGCATCAGAAGATTCTGTAATAATATAATAAGCTTCTCTTGGTGCTCCATCTACAACTTCCCAACCTTGAAACATTGGTAATGTAACTGAAGGTTGATTACTAGTCGTACCATTTCCATCTAATCTATAATCAACACCTAATACTGAAGGTATAAATACATTTGCCTCAGGAGGGTATACTGTTGGATTCTCAAAATCAAAAGGAGTTCCTTGATCTTCTTCTATCGATGTTAATAAGTTATCAGCTTCTTCTAATGCTAATGCACTATTTACTACTGAAGGATCAGTTAAAATGTTTTCAAAGTTTTGTTCTCCATTTCCAGAGTCATCATCTGAGCTACAGCTCATTAATACGGTTGCTGCAAGAAAACTTGAAGCAATAATTCTGTTAAATTTCATAATTTTTATTAATTAATTAAATTATATATTGTTTAAATCTTAATAAACAACGTAAATA
>CAZCHR010000184.1:0-4243 GCA_964498665.1 uncultured Tenacibaculum sp.
AAAGAGTATAAAAAAAACCTTAAGCTTACGCTTAAGGTTTTTTTTATACTCTTTTTTAACCATTAGTTATTCGAATTTGAGTAGGCAATAATTCAAAACTCTTTAAATTAAAAATAACTAGCTTAAAAGTCCATTTTCAACATCATTTACTCCATCTAAAACATTCCCAAAAACAAATTGTATATTATTTAAACTAGTTAACTTCAAATAGAATAAGAACAACAAAAAAGAGGTTATCACTTAAGATAACCTCTTTTTTAATTATTTAAAACTGTTAATTAATTAAACTTATTTTACTAAGTTAATTTCAACACGTCTGTTTAATTTTCTTCCTCCTTTAGTTGCATTTGATGCAATTGGACTAGCTTCTCCATATCCTGTAGAAGATAACCTACCTGAAGAAATACCTCTGTTAATTAAGAATGCTTTTACTGAAGCTGCTCTTGACTCAGACAATCTTTGGTTAGATGCTGCACTACCTACACTATCAGTATGACCATCAACTGTAAAGTTTGCACTAGGATATTCTTTTAAAATAGCAGTAATATCTCCTAAAACAGCTTCTGATTGTGTTTTAATTGTAGCTTTACCTGTATCAAATAAAATTGTTTTAGCATAGTCATTTAATGTTTTCTGAACTTCTTCAGTAACTACTTTAACAACTGGCACTGGACAACCGTTATGAGCTAATACACCTGGTACTTTAGGACACTTATCATCTTTATCTAAAATTCCATCTTTATCGATATCAGCATAAGGACAACCTTGGTTAGAAGCTGGACCTGCTTCTTGAGGACATGAATCTGAAGCATCTGTTACTCCATCTCCATCTGTATCAGGACATCCGTTTAATGAAGCTAAACCAACAACTTCTGGACATTTGTCATCTACATCAATAACACCATCTCCATCAGTATCAGGGCATCCATTTAATTCTTTTGGACCATATACATTTGGACAATTATCATCTGCATCTTTAATTCCATCTGCATCTGTATCAGGACATCCATTAAATTCTTTTAAACCAGGAACTTCAGGACATTCATCTTTATCATCATAAACACCATCTCCATCAGTATCTGTACCACCAAAAGCAAATTTAAACCCTAAATGGTGTTGTAAGTGAGATGTTTGAAAACTAGCTTGACCTGCACCTGATAATCTTGCACCTGTAAAGTTTTCATCAGTTGTATCATACTCATCTACAACTCCTTTATATAAAGTCTCTAATGTAATTGCAAAATTCTCACTTAACCAAAAATCAGCACCACCTCCTGCATTTACAGAAAAGAAACCATCATCTTCTAACCAGAAATATCCAGCACCAATACTTACCTTAGGTGCGAACCAAGATTCTTTTTCTGTTTTAAATATTTTGCTTACTGTACTTCTTAAGCTATATGTAAGTAAACCATCTAATGAGAAATATGAAGTATCTTCAATATCAATTGGCTCATCAAATGCTCCAACAGTATCAATTTGATTTAAACTTCCTGATAAACTTCCTGAGAAATTACCTTTGATGTGACGTGCAACAGTTAATTTAGAAATAGCTGGTACAATATTAGCATCTTCTAAATCGAAAACATTAAATTCCTCTTCTTGGAAAAAGTCTACAGCATTTGCTCCGACAGTAATTGCCCAAGGTTTGTTTGCGTCTTGCGCAGTTGCCGTCCCGAATACCAATCCAAGAAACGAAGCAGCAATAAATTTACTAAAATGTTTCATATTAATTATGTGTGATTAATTTTAAGTGTTATACCTAACAAATGTAGTAGGTTATTATAAACAAACAAAACCTCATTGCAATATTTTAAACCTCACTACAACAAAAACATTCAAAAACCCTTTAAAATCAATAGGTTTAAAGAATTTTTAAATTCTAAATTTTTAAGATTTTTACAAATTCTGCTATATAAATAAACATCTTTTTAACATTTTTATAACCTAAACCTTCAAATATAGCTCCATATTTATCGATTTGAATCTTGTTTTTAACATCTTCCAAACCAGTTTTATAATCAATTATAAAAACATATTCTTCATCAATTATCTCGACTCTATCTGGTCTCAAAACTTCGTTACTAAAAACAAATTCACGCTCATTATATACTTCTGTATTCTCATTAAAAAAAGATATTAATTCTGGGTGATTTATAATTTCTAAAATTGTCTTTTCTAATTTAGAATATTCATTTTCTAACAGGTTTAATTTAATTCTAAAATATTTTAAAACTTCATCCACATCATTTCTAACATAAATTTTAGCCATAACATCATGCACCAAAATACCCCAATCTATAGAATCTTGAATCTCATTTTTTAGGCTATTATTAGATATTACATGAATTCCATTTTCATTTTTATTAACAGATTTATATTCAATTTCTGTAATTACATCCTCCTCTTTAAGACTAAAGTTTGCTTTGTTTTTCTCTCCAAAACAAAACATATTATCTTCTTCTTTAAAATTATTATTTTGACTTAAATAAGATGAAAAATAAGATTGAAAACTTCCTTCGGGCAATTGTTTTTTACTATTCTCTTTTCTATTAGAAATCACATAAAGCTGTTCTCTAGCTCTAGTTAACGCAACATACAAAACATTAAAACTATCTAATTCTTGCAATTCCCTTATTTCATCACTTAAAGAAAGAGTATCTTTTGAATAGTTTTCAAATATTTTTTTATTGTAATTTATATAAGCTTCTGAAAACACTGAAGAATATTCACTCACTGGAAACCATACATTTTTTGATGGCGTTTTATATATTTCAGTATCTGCAAACGGATAAATAACTACTGGAAATTCTAATCCTTTCGATTTATGAATACTCATAATTTGTACTGCATTCTTACCTTCAGGAACCACTATACTTAATTTTTCTTTTTTTTGATTCCAAGCAGTAATAAATGACGCTATTCCTGAATTTTTCTTTTGAGAATACTCAAAAACAAAATCTATAAAAAACTGCAAGTTTGCATCGGACTTATTATGAAAATTAAACACTCTAATTAATGATTCAAAAGCTTCATAAATAGGTTGCTTATTAAAGCACTCAAAATCTATATTGATATTTATTTTTAAAAGGGCGTTTGTCATTTCCAAAATTGACAAACTCAAATACTTGTTTATAAATTGATGTTGTTCTTCTACAAAAAGAATAATTGCCAAAGATTTTAAAAATTCTAATTTCTTTCGTTTATCATTTGGTGTGTAAACAAAGTCTACAAAGCTAGTTAACAAGTTTACTTTATTCGAATTTTTAACTAATAACGCTTCAAAAGAAAGTACTGGTATTTGTTTTTCGTTTAAATATTCTGCTATTGCAACACCTTCTTTATTTTTTCGAACTAAAATACATATATCATTATACTCAAACCCACTAGCTATAATTTGTTCTATATTCTTAACAACTATCTCTGGGTATAGTTCGTTTTTTTCTTCTGCATTATTAGCTTCAATAAAATTAAACTCTACATACCCTCCTTTTTGAGAGTTTACTTTCTGTTTATTACCATTTTTATATAATTCTGCATAAGCGTCATTTTTAAAAGAATTAGACAAATAAGTAAAAAACGAATTATTAAACTCTATTACATTGCTAAAACTCCTGTAATTAGTGTCTAATTGCTCTTGTTTTTTGTCAGGGTTTGAAAAAGGACTATGCCCCGAGCTTAATTGCATAAATTGCTCAGCTTTACCCCCTCTCCATCTATAAATTGCTTGCTTAGCATCTCCTACCAAAGTAACTGTACCTGTCTCCTCTTGATTCTCTAATTCAGAAGAAACAGCATTATCGCATAATGGTAACAAATTTTGCCATTGCATTACAGATGTATCTTGAAATTCATCAATAAAAAAATCTTTATATCGCTCTCCAAGTCTTTCATAAATAAACGGTGTTGGCTGATCTTTTATCGTTTCGAAAATCAATTTGTTAAAATCAGAAATTAATAATATTTGACTTTCATCTTTTAGTTCTTGTAACTGATCATTTATCGTTTTCAATAACGACATCTGCGTTACATTCTTTAAAATTCTATCTACAAATTGAGTTTCTAAAACTAATTTTTTAGTATTAAAAAAAGCTTCAATTATTTGCCCTCGTACACCATCAATTAATTGTTTTTCGTTTTCATTAGTTTTTGCTGTATAAAAAGGGGTCGTTTCTATTTCTGTTTTCCATTTAGAATCATAATCATCTTCCCCTTTATTTATTAATTTTTTAAAATATTTAGG
>CAZCHR010000185.1:0-4182 GCA_964498665.1 uncultured Tenacibaculum sp.
CAAATAATGCTGAATTATTTTTCTTACATCCAAGAGAAGATGATCTAACCATCAATCGAATATCAAAAAATATTGATGTATATCTTAATCAGAAAAAAGAAAAAAATACATCTTTAATTAATTTTATTAAAAATGATACACTTTGTAGAAGTGTACAGCTACTCTATTATTTTGGAGAAAATAAAACTGATGAGTGTGGTATTTGTGACGTTTGCTTGCATAGAAAAAACACAAAAGCAATAAACCCTTTAACAGTTATCTCTTTATTAAAGAATAATAATCCTTTAACAGTTCAAGAAATCTGCACGGATCTAAATCAAACAGAAGCCAATATTTTAATACTTTTGCGAGAATTGTTATCAGAAGAAAAAATAACTATAAACAAAAACAAATACTCTTTATAATAGATGAAAGATTTACGCATCGTTTTTATGGGAACTCCAGATTTTGCAGTTACTATATTAAAGCACCTAGTTGAAAATGATTATAATGTTGTTGGGGTAATTACTGCCGCAGATAAACCTGCTGGTAGAGGTCGTAAGATTAATCAATCTGCTGTAAAAAAATATGCGCTTTCTCAAGACTTACCAATACTTCAACCTAAAAATTTAAAGAACGAAGAATTTCAATCTGCTTTAAAAGACCGGAATGCTAACTTACAAATAGTTGTTGCTTTTAGAATGCTACCAAGAGCAGTTTGGGCAATGCCTAAATACGGTACATTTAATTTACACGCTTCTTTATTACCTGAGTATCGTGGAGCAGCTCCTATAAATTGGGCTATCATAAATGGAGAAACGAAAACTGGAGTTACTACTTTCTTTATTGATGATAAAATTGATACAGGAGAAATAATACTTCAAGAAGAAGTAACTATTAAAGATGATGAAATCGTTGGCGGGTTACATGACAAATTAATGCATTTAGGTGCTAATTTAGTAGCTAAAACAGTAGACTTAATTGCTGAAGGTGAAGTAACAACAACTAAGCAACCTGAGCTAGAAGAAAAATCAGCACCAAAACTATATCCTCATAATTGTAAAATAGATTGGTCTAAGCCACTCGATGATATTTATAATCATATTCGAGGATTAAATCCTTATCCTGCTGCTTGGACTAATATATTAAACGGAGATGAAGAGATTTCAGCTAAGTTATACGAAGTAGAAAAAGAAAATGAAACTCATGAGCTTGAAAATGGAACTGTAATTACTTCTAAAAAAAAATTAAAAATTGCCGCTAAGGATGGTTACCTTGTCATTAAGAAAATCAAAATTTCTGGTAAAAAATTAATGGATGCGCAAAGTTTATTAAACGGTTTTCAGTTCGATAAAAAAGCAAAAGCGCTGTAGCCCTTTATCCATGGGCTTTTGGTGTTTTTAATCAAAAACAACTATGGTTATTAACAATTCACATGTATTTATTAACAAATCGCTTGTTTTTTCACACCAAAACTTGCACAATCCCGCATTCCGTCTATATTTGTTGAGCTATTAAGCGACAAAACATTAATTAATTTTTAAAACTTATTAAAATTATGAACAAATCAGATTTAATCGATGCAATGGCTGCTGACGCAGGAATTTCTAAAGCTTCTGCAAAAGCTGCATTAGATTCTTTAACTTCTAACGTAACAAAATCTTTAAAATCAGGTAACAAAGTTGCATTAGTTGGATGGGGAACTTGGTCTGTTTCTGAGAGAGCTGCTAGAACTGGTAGAAACCCTCAAACTGGAAAAGAAATTCAAATCGCTGCTAAAAATGTAGTTAAGTTTAAAGCTGGAGCTGGTTTAGCTGATTCAGTAAACTAAGACTTCTTTACAAACATATTTAAAACAGCATTTAGGTAACTAAATGCTGTTTTTGCATATAAAAGTGTCACAAAATAGTTTTAACCATTGTCTATTAAATAGAACTTAAAAACACAAACAATGAAAAATATAATTACTATCTCAACATTTTTGTTATGCTTAACTAGTTTCGCTCAAAAAACTGTAGATGCTTCAGATATTATTAGAGATGTTAAAAATGGAAAAACAATAAACATTTCTAATGCTACTATTAACGGTGTTTTAGATTTTACTTTTATGGACGAAGCATTACCTAAGTTACCAAAGAGAAAAAGATGGTGGAACAACGGAGGTTCTAACACTATAGAAAAACAAATTACTAATAAAATATCTTTTGTAAACTGTACTTTTAACGATAATGTATTAGCGTATATACCTCATGAAAAAAGTGGATATACTTTTATCGCTAATTTTGAAGATGAAGTAACTTTTAAAAAATGTGTTTTTAAACAAAAAGCAATGTTTAAATATTCTCAATTTGAAAGAAACACAAATTTCTCTGACACTAAATTTAACAATGATTCTACTTTTAAATACGCTAAGTTTAATAAAGACATTACTTTTGAAAATACCTTTTTCGACGAACCCTCAACTTTTAAATATGCAAAGTTCAGACAATATGTGAGTTTCGAAAATTCAGTTTTTAACGAAAGTGCAATTTTTAAATACTCACAATTTAACGATGGAGTATCTTTTAGAAATGTAAAATTTGAAGAAGACCTAAATATAAAATATACAAAAGTATCGGGTAAATTTGATATTACTAATATGGAAGTAGCTTATGACATTGACTCTAAATACACCAAAATAAACGGTAAAAGCTTTAGTAAATATTTATTAAAGAGTAAAAGGTAAAACTTAATTATATATAGTAATAATAAAACCTTGTAATGTATATTATGAGGTTTTTTTCAATATTAAAAACTTACACTTTATATCAAACTTTTCTTTTTTTGATATATTTGTTTTGCATTCAAAAAATTAAGTAAAAAACCTCCGTTAAAAACGGAGGCTTTGATTTTCAGATTAGCCCCATAGGGTCATAAGGCTTATCAATGATGCTCTTGATATTTCACATATCGCTTAATCATATCCTCATCTAATCCAACTGTGCTAACAAAATAACCCCTTGACCAAAAATGATTGCCCTAATAAGGTTTTTGCTTCAGACTTGGGTAGGTCTTGAATAACTTTATCGCTATTTTTCCTTTCAAAATACCCATATATTCTGAAATAGAAACTTTGGGAGGAATCGAGCAAACCAAATGAATGTGGTCTTTTTGGGCATTCATTTCCAATACTTGTACATCTTTCCATGTACTGATAACCTGTAAATCATGCTCCACTAATGATTTTACCATACCTTCTAGTATCTGAAAACGATACTTGGGTGTGAATACAATGTGATAGTCACATTTGTAGGACACATGTGTTAATTTTCTATATTTACTCATCTTAAAAAAGTTTTAGATGGTAAACCTAAAAAATGGCAAAGCCTTTAAAACATGACCTCCGTCAAAGACGGAGGTTTTTTAAGGAGAAATAAAAATGAAAAAAGTAATAGCAGCTATATTTACTGTTTCTATTCTTTTTACTTCTTGTAAACAAGAAAAAAAAGAAACAGTAATAGTTAAATCTGTACAAGAAAACATAGCTTTTAATAAATTATTGAAAAACTATAACGAGGGGAAACTACAATTAAACCCTATCAACGCTACTTTTGCTGGTGATAATCGTTTTAATGATCAATTTCCAAATACTTTATCTGATGATTATCAAACAAAAAACAATGCCTTTTATAGAGACTATAAATCTAAATTAGCACAATTTAAGGATGTTGACTTAACAGAGAGCCAGCAGATGAGTAAAGCTGTTTTAGATTGGGATTGTGATATGGCTTTAGCTCAAGGTAGTTTTAAAAACGATTTGTTAATGCCTATCAACCAAATGTGGACAGTTAATTTAACCATGGGAACATTAGGAAGCGGTAGCGGTGCACAACCTTTTAAAACTGTTAAAGATTATAAAAATTGGTTAAGTAGATTAAATCATTATAATACTTGGTTGCAATCAGCAGAAAATAGAATGAAACAAGGAATTAAAGATGGCTATGTGTTACCTGTTTCATTAATTAAAAAAGTAATTCCTCAATTTGAAGGTTTAGCAAATACTAAATTAGATGAACACTTATTTTATTCTCCTATTAAAAAATTTCCTAAAATTTTTTCTGAAGAAGATAAAAAGAAGTTAACTAAAGAATATGCTACTTTATTAAATGAAAAAGGCTAAGTTCTAATATAAATATGTATTATCTTTGTTAAAAATATTGATTT
>CAZCHR010000186.1:0-4179 GCA_964498665.1 uncultured Tenacibaculum sp.
TTTTACACGTTTATCTGGTATTATTGAAAACAACCAACTAAAAGGTACTGCTATTGATAATAATGGAAACGAATCTAATTGGATAGCTACTCTTAAATCTAAGAAAGATGAGAAAAAAGATAAGAAGAAAAAAGATAATAAAGCTCCAGAAGTAGTTGCAGTATCTTATCCGAATATAGGTTATGGTAACTTTAATAAACCACAACAAGAAACTATTTTAATTAAAAATGCTACAGTTTGGACTTCAGAGAATGGAGAAACTTTAAACAACACTGATGTTTTAATTAAAAATGGAAAAATTGCTCAAATCGGAAATAATCTTTCAAGTAGTGGAGCTAAAGTTATAGACGGCACAGGAAAGTATTTAACTACTGGTGTTATTGATGAACATTCACATATTGCTACATCAGCAGTAAACGAAGCTGGTCATAACTCAACAGCAGAAGTTACTATTGAAGATGTTGTAAATCCTGATGATATTAATATCTACAGAAACATTGCTGGTGGTGTTACTTCTATTCAAGTTTTACATGGTTCTGCGAATCCAATTGGTGGTCGTTCTGCTATTTTAAAATTAAAATGGGGAGAAAATGCTGACGGAATTATTTATAAAAATTCTCCAAAATTTATCAAGTTTGCTTTAGGTGAAAACGTAAAACAATCTAATTGGGGAGATATGCAAACGGTTCGTTTTCCACAAACTCGTATGGGAGTTGAACAAGTTTATATCGATTATTTTCAAAGAGCAAAAGAATACGATGCTAAAAAGAAAAGCGGACAGCCATATCGTAAAGATATTGAGTTAGAAACTTTAGCTGAAATTATTAATAAAGAGCGTTTTATTTCTTGTCACTCTTACGTACAATCAGAAATAAATATGTTAATGAAAGTTGCTGAAAAATTCAATTTTAACATCAACACATTCACTCATATTTTAGAAGGATATAAGGTTGCTGATAAAATGAAAAAACACGGAGTTGGTGGATCTACATTTGCCGATTGGTGGGCTTATAAATATGAAGTAAACGACGCAATTCCTTATAATGCTGCAATTATGCATAATCAAGGAGTTACAGTTGCAATTAATTCTGATGATGCAGAAATGTCTCGTCGTTTAAACCAAGAAGCTGCTAAGTTGGTAAAATATGGTGGTTTATCAGAACAAGATGCTTGGGCAACTGTAACAATAAATCCTGCAAAATTATTACATCTTGATGATAGAACAGGAAGTATTAAAGTTGGTAAAGATGCAGATGTAGTTTTATGGAGTGGTAATCCTTTATCAATCTATACTAAAGCAGAAAAAACAATTATTGATGGAACTCTTTATTTTGATATAGAACAAGATAAAAAGAAACGTAAGGCAATTAAAGCAGAACGTGCAAAATTGATCAATATGATGTTACAAGAAAAATTAAAAGGCGCTAAAACACAAGCTCCTGTAAAGAAAACTAAAAAATTATTCCACTGTGATACTGAATAAAAACTTAAAAATATCAAACATGAAAATTAATTTAATTTATAGTTTATTATGTTTCTTATTTTTAGGAAACATCGTAGCACAACAAACACCTGCTCCAAAACAAACTCAAGATTATAGTATTGAAGGAGCTACTGCCCATTTAGGAAATGGAAAAGTAATAGAAAACTCGTTAATTATGTTTTCTAACGGAAAGATATCTTTCGTAGGAAATGCTAATATGAAAATTGCTCGTCAAGGAACTGTTATCAACGCGAAAGGAAAACATGTATATCCTGGTTTTATAGCTGCAAACACTTCTTTAGGTTTAGCTGAGATTGATGCAGTACGTGCAACAAGAGATGTTGATGAAGTTGGTAGTATGTTACCTCACATCCGTAGTATTATTGCTTATAATACAGAAAGTAAAGTTATAGAAACAATGCGACCAAACGGTGTATTAATGGCTCAAATAACTCCTAGAGGAGGTGTTATTTCTGGAACTTCGTCTATTGTACAGTTTGATGCTTGGAACTGGGAAGATGCTACTTTAAAAACCGATGATGGTATTCATATGAATTGGCCTAATGTATTTAGTCGTGGTCGTTGGTGGTTAGGTGAAGATTCTGGACTAAAACCAAATAAAAACTACACTAAATCTTTAACGAAATTTAAAGAATATATTAATAATGCAAAAGCATATTTAAAAGGTAATAAATCTCAAAAGATTTTGCCTTACGAAGCTTTAGAAGGAATTTTAAACGGATCTCAAAAAATATTTGTTCATGTAAGTGGACAGAAAGGAATTACTGATGCTGTAAATACATTAAAAGAATTAGATATTAAAAATATAGTTATAGTTCATGGTAATGAAGCTGAAAAAGTAGCCGATTTATTAAAGAAAAATAATATTCCTGTTATTTTAAAACGTGCACACCGTTTACCTGATGGAGAAGATACAGACTATGATTTACCTTTTCGTTCTGCAAAAATATTATCAGATGCTGGTATTTTAATTGGTTTAGGTATGGAAGGTGATATGGAACGTATGAGTGCTCGTAATTTACCATTCTATGCTGGTACATATGCTGCATATGGCTTAGGTAAAGAAAAAGCATTACAATTAATTACTCAAAACAATGCAAAAATATTAGGTATCGATGATAAAGTAGGAACTTTAGAAGTTGGTAAAGATGCTACGTTATTTATATCTAAAGGAGATGCTTTAGATATGCGAACTAATATTTTATCAGACGCTTTTATACAAGGTAGAAAAATTAGTTTAGAATCTCACCAAACAAAACTTTGGAAACGATATTCAAATAAATATAAAAACAAGTAATAAAATAAAAGCTCGGTATTAAATACCGAGCTTTTTTTAATTCAAAAATTACACTAAAAACAAATTATTTATTATAATTTTTAATAAACTTTTTCTTTTTCCTACATATCAACAATTACATTACAAATATTAAATTAAACAGAGCGTAGAACAATACCTAATATTCGGTATTTTTGCTTTCATGAAACAAATAAGTAGTACACAAAATCCATATATAAAAGATTTATTAAAGCTTCAAGATAAATCGCGTGAAAGAAAAAAGAAAGGGTTGTTTTTAATAGAAGGACAACGTGAAATTTCTTTAGCTATAAAAGGGAATTATAAAATTGACACTATCTTATTTGTAGCTGAAATGTTTTCTAAAGAAGATTTAAATCAAGTTCAGCAACACACTTCACAATGTATTGAAATAACCAAGGAAATATATCAAAAACTTGCATATCGTGATACTACCGAAGGAATAATTGCTGTTGTAAAATCAATTGGTTTTAACTTAGATTCTATTAAGTTTAAAACCTCTACTCCACTTATTTTAGTAATAGAAGGCATTGAAAAACCTGGTAATATCGGAGCAATGTTACGAACTGCAGATGCCGCTAATGTAGATGCTGTTTTTATTGCTGACCCTAAAACCGATTTATTTAACCCTAACATTATTCGTTCGAGTGTTGGTTGCGTTTTTACAAATCAAATTGCGGTTGGAAATTCCGAAGAAATTATTGATTTTTTACAAGCTAAAAACATCAATATTTATAGTGCTACGTTACAAAACTCAAATCAATACCATAAAAACGATTATACAAAAGCAACGGCTTTAGTTGTTGGTACAGAAGCTACTGGAATAACCCAAATTTGGCGAGATAAAGCTACTCAAAATATAAACATACCTATGCAAGGTGAAATAGATTCTATGAATGTTTCGGTTGCAGCTGCTATTTTAACCTTTGAAGCAAAAAGACAAAGAGGTTTTTAATATCCAACAAATTCTTTAAGTCTTTTTAGTAAAATTATGAAGAAAACTTATTTTCAACATTTTAATACTTCAATTAACGATTTTAAACTTCCAAATAAGTTTACTTATCCGTTTTATTATGAACCAGATCCGCTATGTAAATTAGCAGTTTCTGAAGTACAAACTTATTTAAAAAATCAAACAGATTTTAATCATAACTTTGGTTTAAACACTTCTAAAAAAGGAGTTGCTATTGGCAAAATGTTTGGTGTTTTAGTTGTTAAAAACAAGCAAAATGAAATAGGGTATATTACTGCTGTTTCAGGAAAATTAGCTGATACAAATAATCATAAAAAATTTATTCCTCCTGTATTTGATATGCTAACTGATAATTCGTTCTTTTTAAAAGAAAAAAAGTATTAAAGA
>CAZCHR010000187.1:0-4087 GCA_964498665.1 uncultured Tenacibaculum sp.
GGATATCATAGTGTTTTTTGAAAATTTTGAGAAAAAGAAATTATTAACTTCTTTTTTCTTTAATTCTAGCTTTCTTACCAGTAAGACCTCTAAAGTAATAAATACGTGCTCTACGAACAGTACCTTTTTTGTTTACTTCAATTTTCTGAATAGCAGGTAAGTTAATAGGGAAGATACGCTCAACACCTACAGTACCAGACATTTTTCTAATAGTAAAAGTTTCAGAAGAACCTGAACCTCTTCTTTGAATAACTACACCTCTAAAAAACTGAGTACGTACTTTTTCACCTTCTCTAATTTCGTAATACACTGTAATAGTGTCTCCAGCTGAAAATTCTGGTAATTCGTTTCTTGTTACAAATTCGTCTTGAACAAACTTTACTAAATCCATTTCTTAAATATTTATGGTTTTTAAAAACAACATTCACGATTTTTTCGTCAGAGGTTGATTTTATGGCTGCAAATTTAAAAAAAACTAATTTAATTTAATGTGTAAAATTAAATTAATTGACTTTAAATATTTGATTGTTTTTATTTTCGTTTAATAAAGTAAATGAGTCAGTTACAATTTCACCTTTTTTATTTTTAGGTATTATAATATAAAAGCTGCTTTTATTTTCAAGTAAATTATCTAGTTTGTTTTTTGTAATACTTTTCGATTTTCCTTTAGAATAAAATTGACTAGAATAACTTTTTGTATTGTAATAGTATAAAGGAAATTGATTGTTATAGTTTTTTTCGATTAAATATTTATCAGTTTTTGATAGGTATTCAATTTTATTAGTTGAGCTTCCATAAATTAAAGCAATAAATGATAGTATAGGAATTATTGATGCTATACTAATAATAAGTTTTTTGTGTTTTAAATCTACCCAAAAATAGGTAGCTAATAATGCAATAGGAACTATTACTGGCATTATATATGGGTGAATTAAACTTTTAGAAACTGTAAAGAATAAAGGAGTCCACAATAACCAAAATAATAAAAATATAATCCAAGAATTTGTTTTTATAACAGTTTTATGTTTCCATATTTTTCCGATTACAACTTGTATCCAAGGTAAAGCAAATGCCAAAAGAAATAACCATATAATACCTAAAGGTTGTTGTTTTGGAAAACCATATTTATCTCCGCTCCAAGAGCTGTCAAAAAACCTTTTAAAATGTTCTCCAACAATAAAGTAATCTATAAATCCAGGTGTTTTTTGTTCAGCATAATAATACCAAGGTAAAGCAATAATAGCTGTAATTGGTAATCCTATTAAAAGGTTAAATTGCTTAAATATTTTAAAAAACGATTTGGTATATAATGACCAAAAGAAAATAGGAGGTAGTGTTAAAATAAAAATAATTGGACCTTTAGCTAAAAGACCAAACCCAAATCCTACAAAAACTAAATACTTCCATGTTTTGTTTGAATTTTCTTTCATTCCCTCCCAAAAAGAAAGCATTACTAAGGTTGTACAAAACATTAAAGCTGTATCTGTAGAAACTACTCCTGCATGAATTAAAAATTGAGGAATAGTTAAAGCAATAAATCCTGGTAAATAAAAAGGTAGTTTTTCTTTTGTCGCATATTTACCAATTAAGAAAATTACTAAAATAGAAAGTAGTAAGTAAGGTAAACGAACAGCAAATTCATTGGCTCCAAAAATTTCAATACTAATTGCAGATAACCAAGTAGAAAGAGGAGGTTTAGCCCAAAATGGAACTCCATAATCTATTTGAGGGGTTATATAATTATTGGCTTCTGCCATTATACGAGCAATTTCTGCATAACGAGCTTCAGTTTTATCCATTAAAGGAATAAAAATATTTAAAATGGCTCGTAAGAGAACTAATAATAATACACTTATAGCAAAAAAGTGTTTTTTTATAAAACCAATATTCATGAGGTATTATTTTTTATATTTTTTTCCTATAGCTAATAAATCAAACCAAAGTTTAAAAAAATAGGTGAATTCTACACGAGAATCATCTGTGTCTATCCAAGCTTTTAGAGGAATTTCTCTAGCTATGTTTTGTAAGTTTTCTTTTTTATAAATAGCAATTATTCGGTGAAATATTTCAACATCAAATAACCATTTAGAAATGAAATTATCTTTAAATATTTCTGAAACAATATTTTGATGAAACACTTTGCATCCACATTGAGTATCGTAAACTTTTGTTTTTAATTGTTTTGAAATTAAAGTTGCAATGAATCGTCCAATAAAAAAACGATAGAATTTACGATCAATATTATTATCTATTTTAGAAATTCTAGATCCAAAAGAAAAAACTACATCGTCTTTTATAAAGTTACTTACTCTAACACACTCTTCTAATGATGTTGCTAAATCAGCATCTAGATATGCTATCTTATTAAAGTTGAATTTTTCAATACAGTATAAAAAACCTTGTTTAACAGCTCCTGCTTTCCCTTGATTTTCTTTTAAAGAAAGTTGAGTAATAGTATTTGGGTGTTCTGTTTCCAGTTTAGACAAAACAATTTCAGTACCGTCTTTAGATCCATCGTTAACAAAACAAATAAGAATATTAGAGTTTTGGTCTGTAAAAGCTTTAAATTCTGATATAGGTAATCTGTATTGTTCATTATAACAAGGAACAACAATAACTAAATCATATGTTGTATTAATTTTCATCTAACAAATCTGGTCTTATCTGTTGCGTACGTTCAATTGCTTTTTCACTTCTCCATTCTTCGATTTTTGGAAAATTTCCAGAAAGTAATATTTCAGGAACTTTCATATCATCATATTCAGAAGGGCGAGTATACACAGGTGGTGATAACAGGTTGTCTTGAAAAGAATCTGTTAAAGCTGACTGCTCGTCGCCTAAAACACCAGGAATTAATCTAATAACAGCATCACACAAAATAGCAGCTGCTAACTCTCCTCCAGTTAAAACATAATCACCAATAGATATTTCTTTTGTAATAAACTTATCACGAACACGTTGGTCTACACCTTTATAATGTCCTGTTAAAATAATAATATTTTGTTTTAGAGAAAGTGTATTCGCTATAGATTGATTTAAGGTTTTAGCATCAGGAGTCATATAAATTATTTCATCATATGTTCTTTCTGATTGTAGTTTAGATATGCATTTATCAATAGGTTCTATCATTAAAACCATACCAGCACCTCCACCAAATTGAGTGTCATCTAACTTTTTGTATGAACCAATACCATAATCACGTAAATTATGAAAATGTACTTCGGCTAAACCTTTATCAATAGCTCGTTTCATAATTGAATGTTCAAACGGACTTTTTAGCAATTCTGGAGCTACAGTAATAATATCTATTCGCATAAGTGCAAATGTACAAGAATTCTGTATTTTTTTTAGAAGCTAATTGAAAGTAAATTAAATTTTCTTATCTAATAATATTTCCTCTTTTTGAATACTCTTTTTAGTACTTGCAGGAAAAGTTAAAGATGTACTTGAAAATATGGTTCCGAAAGTAATATTAGCATTATATACTTGTAAAATAGCATCCTTAACTTGATGTGTAGATAATTCTTTTAGTGGATGAGTGAATACTGACCATAATATATCATCAGAAATTGCATATTTAACATCTAATGCTGTGTGAAAATTAGCAATTAAAGAGTTTGTAATTAACTCTTTGGTTAATTGTTCTTTTTTAGCAATTGGTGAAATGATACGCATTCTATTTGCTTTTTTATCAGCAATACAAATCAGTACTCTATTTTTTATTGTAAAATGCCATGAATTTCCTTTTACTTGTAAAGTATCTGCTTTTTCTTTAATAATTTTATCTAATGTGTGAATATTCATTTCTTGAGAGAAAATCGAAAAAGAAGCAAATAATAGTATAAAAAGTAAATTTTTCATCCGAAAGTTATTTGGAGTATAGTCGGATTTTAAGTTTAAAGCTAACAAATTAGATAGGGAAAATCTTTTGAAATTTCTTAGGGAGTTTTTTTGATATTAAAATTTTTTCTTTGGTAAAAGGATGAATAAATTTTAAAATAGAAGCATGAAGATATAAACCTTTACCGTTTAAAATTAAACCTTCAATAAAATATTCCTTATCACCTAAAATCGGATTGTTAATAGC
>CAZCHR010000188.1:0-4052 GCA_964498665.1 uncultured Tenacibaculum sp.
ATAGAAAAGGGGCAGTTTTTACACTGAGAACTTTTCCCTCCGTTGGTATTAACCAAATCAGGTTCTAAGGATTTTTCTCAAACTAATTTAATAGCTACTCCTAAAGTTTACGTTACAAATATACATGTTTAATTTTTATGTTGCTATTTGATTTTTATATCAATTTTTATTTTCCTGATAAAATTTTATTCGCTTATACTAAAATTTAATACGAATAAGAACTTTACAATAAAATTAACTCTTTTTCAATATAAATTTGAGGTATAGAAATGGAGCAGCTACCATTAAAAAAAACGGTTCTTCCTATAGAACTAATTAAATAGGAGGCGATATACTGAAAAGCCTTAAGAGTAGGTAAACTAACCTAAATTATTATGAGTACTGAAACTTTAAAAGCAAACGAAACTATTGTAGGAGGATGGACAGCTTATCATCCATTAACAAAAGAAGACCAAAAAGTATTTGATGAAGCATTAGCTGGTTTTACTGGAGTAAAATATACACCTCAATCTGTATCAACCCAAATTGTTGCTGGTGTAAACTATCGTTTTAGATGTAAAGCTACTTTACCAGGACCAGAACCAATTCAATGGGAAGCTATTGTTGAAATTTATGCGCCATTAGGTGATAAAAAACCACATATTACAAGTATTAATAGATTATAGTATCCTAATAGAAAAGAGCATTCATTAAATATTTAATGAATGCTCTTTTCTATTTATATGTAAAAACTAATCTATATTTTCTTCTCGAAAAGAACTTGGTAAAATATCTGGTATTAGTTTTATTAGCAAAGGCAATAATAAAGCACCTCCAGGAAGTATAAAAACTGTAAACGCTGGTATTGCTTTACATATATCTAATAACTGTTCTTTTACCTTATCTTTTTCTTCAGATGAAAGTGAAGTAGCCATTGATTTTTTTATTAAAAAAAGAAGTTCCTTACTTTCAGTAAGTTCTTTTGCTAATCTTTTTTTATTTTTTTGAATAGTTTCTTTTATTTCATCAACTGTAGACATTATAATTTACGACGTTTTCTTTCTATTTTAATTAAATTTAACTCTCTTGATGTTTGTCCTGCTACTGATGTATTCTCTTCTGCTCTACGAATTAAATATGGCATTACATCTCTAACTGGACCAAAAGGAACATATTTTGCAACATTATAACCTTCTTTAGCTAAATTAAAACTAATGTTATCGCTCATACCATATAATTGACCAAACCACATACGGTTATCATTCGATTCAATTTTATATTCTTTTGCTAAATCCATTAATAATCGAGAACTTTCCTCGTTATGAGTCCCTGCGAAAATAGCCATGTTTTTATGCTCCATCATAAAACGAACAGCTTCATTATAATTATCATCTGTAGCTTGTTTGTCTTTACAAATTGGTGATTCATAACCTTTTTCTTCAGCTCTTTCACGTTCTTTCTCCATATAAGCACCGCGAACCACTTTCATTCCTATATGATATCCTTTTTGATGTGCTTTTTGATACAAATCACGTAAATATTCCATACGGTCATGACGATACATCTGTAATGTGTTAAATACAATTGCTTTTTCTTTATTGTATTCTTCCATTAACTCTTCAATTAAATCGTCAGCAGCATCTTGCGTCCAACTTTCTTCTGCATCAATTAATAAAGGAACATCTTTAGCTAAAGCAGCTTTACAAACGATATGAAAACGCTCTATAACTCTCTCCCACTCAATCTTCTCTTCTGCTGTATGCTCTTCTCCTTCAGTTAACTTCTGATATAAAGCAAAACGACCAAAACCAGTTGGTTTAAAAACTGCATATGGTATAGATTTTTTTTCTTCTGAAAAATTAATAATTTTTAAAATCTTCTCTAAAGCATCATCAAAACTTGCTTCTTCTTCTTTACCTTCTACAGAATAATCTAAAACACTTGATACTTCACCTTTGTTGTACATTTTTTCTATAACAGGTATACAATCATCTTCTGTTACTCCTCCGCAAAAATGATCAAAAACTGTAGATCTAATTAACCCCTCAACAGGTAAATGTGCTTTTAATGCAAAATTTGTAACCGCGGTTCCAATACGAACCATTGGTTGATTTTGTATCATTTTAAACAAAAAATAAGCACGTTCTAATTCAGAATCTGTTTTTAATTTAAAAGCTATCTCTGTATTATCAAAAAGTTTCATTTAACTTAATTAATTTTAGTTGTTGTTAAAGCAAATATAAAAGAGAAGTATGAAATAAATTAACTTTTTCTCGTTAATTTCGCATTTAAACTTTTATTAAAAAATGACATCAATTCAAGCAGCAACATATCCAATTCATTTTAATGAAAAAGCTTATGCTGAATTAGCAGGTTTAATAGCTACTAAAAACTACTCTTCTATTTTTATTTTAGTTGACGATAACACAATTACACATTGTTATCCTAGGTTTATTCAATTATTAGCAACAGATAAGAGTATTGAAGTTATTCAAATTGATGCAGGAGAGGTTCATAAAAATATTGAAACTACAGTTGGTGTTTGGAATGTAATGACAGAATTAGGTGCTGATCGTAAAAGCTTATTAATTACATTAGGTGGTGGAGTTATTACCGATTTAGGTGGTTTTGTCGCTTCAACTTTTAAACGTGGGATTGATTTTGTAAACATACCAACTACCCTATTAAGTATGGTAGACGCTTCGGTTGGTGGTAAAACAGGAATTGATTTAGGTGTTTTAAAAAATCAAATAGGTTTGTTTGCTAACCCCGAAATGATTGTATTAGATCCTGAATATTTACACACACTAGATCCTAGAGAAATAAGATCAGGTACTGCTGAAATTATTAAATATGGAATGACACACGACATTCGTTTGTTTAATGAAATAAAAGATAATACTGATTTAAATATTGTTGATTTAATTCATCGTTCGATAGAAATTAAAAATAATGTTGTTTTAGAAGACCCGAAAGAACAAAATGTTCGTAAAGTTTTAAATTGGGGACACACAATTGGTCACGGTGTTGAATCTTACTTTTTAGATAGTGAACATAAAGAAAACCTTACTCATGGTGAAGCCATTGCTATTGGTATGGTTTGCGAAGCATTTATATCTTCAGAAATATTAAACTTCTCTAAAGATAAATTAAAAGAAATAAAAGAAGCTATTGTTACTATTTATGGTAAAGTTGAAATTTTAGAAGCAGATTTTTCTGCTATTATGGAATTAATGAAACACGATAAAAAGAATATTGGAGGAGAAATTAATTTTGTACTCTTAAACGATTATGAAGATTTTAAAATTGATTGTAAAGTGTCTAATAAATTAATTAAAGAAAGTTTAGAGTATTATTATTGTTAAAAAAATCTCTTAAAACATGAAATTAAAGTCATTTTCTAAAGATTTACCTCCATTTTTTATATGTATTAATCTTCTGATTCTTTTGCCTATTTTTTTATGGCCTTTTATACTTTTTTTAAGTGTTTTTATTTTTGATGCCCCAAGTAGCACTGAAAACTTTAATAATTACTTACTCGCCTGTGGTATGATTTTTTACCCTATAATACTTTTTCTTATTTTTGAAATTAATGCTCGAATTTTTATAAAGTATAAATACATTGCATATATATTCCCCATAACATTTATAACTTTAATCCTTATATTTTTATATTCATTTTTTAAAGAAAATGAGAATAGCTATCCTGAATACATTTCCGAATTAGAAATAACCAAAGAAAGAGGATATATTGGTTATTGTAAATCATATAGAAAAAAAAATGATAGTGTTTTTTATAAAGAAACTTACTTAAAACATGCTAATTATAATACATTTATATACCTAGAGTGTAGCCTTGCAAAAGATAAAAATCACGTTTATTTTGGTGCTGAAATAATTAAAAATTGTGAACCTAATAGTTTTCAAATAATCAATGAACTATGGAGTAAAGACAAAAACAATTATTTTTACGAAGCTAAAATTTTTGAAGGAATTGATTATAAATCGTTTAAAATTTTAAAGGCAAATTACTCAAAGGACAAAAATAGTGTGTATTATCATCATAAAAAAAT
>CAZCHR010000189.1:0-4025 GCA_964498665.1 uncultured Tenacibaculum sp.
CATGTCTCAATGTTTAAATAATATAATATACGGAAATTAAATGAATAACTCAATTTAATTATTTTCTAATCTTTTTTCAGAATCCTTATTATCTATCATATCTGGTCTAAATTCGCTCATTTTTTCATCATCTAACTTTTTAGCATATTTATATCCAGATTTCCACCATTTTTTCATTTTCTCTTTATCAAAAACCAATGTATTCGTAGTTAAAACTGTAGGTGTGTAATATAAATTTAACTTTACATCATTGTGTTTTGCTGATAATTTACCAATAGTAATATTATGCTTTTCTACATGTTCTAACATAAAATCAAAAACATCTAACATTAATGAAAATGGATTTTTTGCCGGCATTCTATTAATTTGAGTAACTTCTGTTTCCAAAATAATAGCATCTATTTCTTTAGCTCCACGCAAAATTGCTTCTCTTATAGGAATTAAACTTCCAAAACCCCCATCAGCATACTGACAATTGTTTTTCTCTAATAAACTCATAAAAGGTACATAATTACATGAGCCCCAAATCCAATCACAGAAATCATCATAAGTACAATCTAAAATAGATTTGTATTCTATCTGATTTGCTGTTAAGTTAGATACCGTTACAACAACTTCTTTTTTGTTTTCACGAATCTCGTTGTACATTTCTCGAGTAACATTCTTCTTTATTAACTTTCGTAAATTTTTACTCTCTCCAAAAGTTTTTCTACCATTTAAAAAATTCCAAAATGTATTTCGATGTCGGATAGAAATTACTTTTACTCCATCAACTATTTTAACTTTAAAAGGACTGTTACTAAAAATAGCTTTCTGATTTACATTGGTATATAAATCTTTTAAAGCTTCTATTTTTTTTAGAGCTAAATGAGATACCATTAAACTACCTGTTGATGTTCCTAAAAACATATCGTAATCTTTTTTCTTTTTTTTCATCAGAAATTCAACCACACCTCCAGCAAATGCTCCTTTGCTTCCTCCTCCAGAAATTACCAATGCTTTTTTCATCTAATTAAATTGATTTATCTATTTTTAGTTCTGTAAAAATATCATAAAAAATGAAACAATTTTCACTTTTAATTATAGTCGTATTAATTTCTTTTTCTTGCAAAAAAGAATACCAACCAAGAACCTTCGAATCTATTAAAATTACTGAATTTAAAAAAGATAGTACCAGTATTCGTGCTATAAAGGTCATTAATAAATCCAGTATATACTACGCTGGTTCAAATGGGGTTATTGGATTTACAAAAAGTGACGGAAAAAAATGGGGTAAAAACTCTTTTATAAATATAGAAAAACAAGATACTATTATTCCTAACTTTAGAAGTATAGCTTTTAATGGTAGCGATATTTTTGCATTAAGTATTGGTAATCCAGCTTTATTATACAAGTTTAACAACTCCAATAAATATTCTAAAGTGGTATATAAAGAAGAGCACGAAAAGGTTTTTTATGATTCTATGAAATTCTTTGATGCTCAAAATGGAATTGCTGTTGGAGACCCTACTGAAAATTGTGCTTCAATAATACTAACTTCTAATGGAGGAAATACTTGGAAAAAATTACCATGTACTCAATTACCTAAAATTGAAGAAGGTGAAGCTTTTTTTGCTGCAAGTAATACAAATATAGCGATTGTAGGTAAAACAGTATGGATTGCTTCTGGTGGTAGTAAAGCAAGAATTTTAAAATCTACAGATTATGGAAATACTTGGGAGATTTATGATACACCAATTATATAAGGAGATGGTCCTCAAGGAATATACTCAATTGATTTTTATGATGAAAATAACGGAATAGCTATTGGCGGAAATTACGCTAAACCTAACGATAATTGTACTAACAAAGCAATTACTACCGATGGTGGAAAAACATGGACTATTGTAGCCGATAATCAAAAACCTAATTATAAAAGTTGTGTGCAATATGTACCTAATACTAACGGAAAAGAAATTTTTGCTGTAGGTAAAACTGGTGTTTCATTTTCAAATAATGGCGGACATACATGGAAAGAAGTTAGTAAAGATTCTTATTATGCTATTCAATTTGTAGATAAAAATACTGCTTGGTTATCAGGACATCAAAAAATAGGGAAACTTGTGCTCAATTAAATAGTAAAATTGTTTTATAAATTTTTCTATTACAACATAAATAAGAAGATTTTAAAATTATTAAGCTATCGGCTTGCGATTAAATCTTAATTCTTTGTTAAAAGAAAAATAAAATCAATACAAATAAATACATTTAGAGCTTAATTAACTTAACCTATAATGAAAAAAACACTCATACTATTATTGTTATTGTTTGTTTCATCTATATATGCTCAAGAATATTTCCCGAGTAATACAGGTGTAAAAACATCAAAAAACAAATTATTTGCTTTTACAAACGCTAAAATTTATGTTAGTCCAAGTAAAATCATCAAAAAAGGAACTTTGCTTATTAAAGATGGTAAAGTTGTAAATGCTTCAAAATCTGTAAATATTCCTGAGGGAACAGAAATTATCGATTTAAAAGGTAAAACAATTTATCCTTCTTTTATAGATGCTTATTCTACTTTTGGTGTTGCTACGCCTAAACGACAAAATGGTCGTGGTAAAGGTCCGCAATACGATGCTAATAGAAAAGGTTATTACTGGAATGATCATATAAGACCAGATGTAGATGCTTTTGATAGTTTTAAATTTGATACAAAAAAAGCAAAAGAATTACTAAATCTTGGTTTCGGAACCGTAAACACACATCTTGAAGATGGAATTATGCAAGGTAACGGAGTTTTAGTTGCTTTAAACTCTAATACTTCTGATGCTTACAGAGTTTTAAATAAACAATCTGCTAATTACTTATCTTTTAGTAAAAGTAAAAAAACACGTCAATCTTATCCAACTTCTCGTATGGGAGCTATGGCTTTGTTAAGACAAACCTATATGGATGCAGATTGGTACGCTAAAGGAAATAGTAAAAACACCGATTTAGCTTTAGAAGCTTTAAATAATAAAAAAGGGTTACCTCAAATTTTTAGAGGTGGAAACTATTTAGATGATTTACGTGCAGATAAAGTTGGGGATCAATTCGGAATTCAATACACTATTGTTGGTGGAGGAAACGAATACGAACGTATAAACGATATTAAAAACACAAACGCTACTTTTATTATCCCTATCAATTTTAGAAAAGCATACGATGTAAGTAATTCTTTTTTAGCCGATAAAATTGCGTTGAGCGATATGCGCAAATGGAATCAAGAACCAGCGAATCCATCAATTTTAGCAAAAAACAATGTTCCTTTTGCATTAACAACTTATAAGCTAAAAAAATCAAAAGATTTTACTGGAAATTTACAAAAAGCTATTAAACATGGTTTAAGTAAAATTAAGGCTTTAGAGGCTTTAACAACTATTCCTGCTAAGATTCTTAAGAACAACAAAATAGGGAACTTAAATATTGGTAGTTATGCTAATTTTTTAATTACCTCAGGTGATATTTTTGATGCTAAAACTACTTTATATGAAAATTGGGTACAGGGTGATAAAAACATCATAAATCCAATGAATATTAAAGATATTACAGGAGATTATACTTTATCAGTTAACGGAAAAACATACGATTTATCTGTTACAGGTAAAGGAACTAAACAAACAGCTACTATTAAAGATGGTGAGAAAAAAGTAAAGTCTAAATTCTCTTTTAAAGACAATTGGATTGCTGTTACTTTAAGGGAAGGTGATGCTTTTACGCGTTTATCTGGTATTTTTGAAAACAACCAACTAAAAGGTACAGCTATTGATAATAATGGAAACGAATCTAATTGGATAGCTACTTTTAAATCTAAAAAAGATGAGAAAAAAGATAAGAAGAAAAAAGATAATAAAACTCCAGAAGTAGTTGCAGTATCTTATCCGAATATAGGTTATGGTAACTTTTCAAAACCACAACAAGAAACTATTTTAATTAAAAATGCTACAGTTTGGACTTCAGAAAATGGAGTAACTTTAAACAATACAGATGTTTTAATTAAAAAC
>CAZCHR010000190.1:0-3931 GCA_964498665.1 uncultured Tenacibaculum sp.
AAGCGAGATGCACTAAAGTGCATAGTTTTAACTAATTTTGAAACCAATAAAAATCCCGTATCGAAACGATACGGGATTTTTTATATAGATAATTTAAAATATTACTTCTCAGCAACTACTTCAAATACGATATCTGCAACAACAGCTCTGTGTAAACGAACAGCTGCGTTATATTTACCTAATCTTTTTACGTTACCTCCAGTAACTTTGATAAATTTCTTATCAATTTCAGTTCCGGCTTTTGCTAATGCAGCAGCAACATCAATGTTGTTTACTGAACCAAATAACTTATCTCCAGATCCTACTTTAGAAGCAATTTTTAATTCATAACCTTTAACAGTTTCAGCTATTTTAGTAGCATCTTCTACTAATTTAGCTTCTTTAAAAGCACGTTGCTTTAAATTTTCAGCTAATACTTTTTTAGCTGAAGAAGTAGCTAAAGTTGCAAATCCATGAGGTATTAGGTAGTTACGACCATAACCATTCTTAACAGTTACAACATCGTCTTTAAAACCTAAGTTTTCTACGTCTTGTTTTAATATCAATTCCATGTTTCTACTTCTTTATTATTTTAACAAATCACCAACGTATGGCATTAATGCTAAGTGACGAGCTCTTTTAATAGCTTGTGCAACTTTACGTTGATACTTTAATGATGTTCCTGTTAAACGTCTTGGTAAAATTTTACCTTGCTCGTTTACTAAATACATTAAGAAGTCAGCATCTTTATAATCGATGTATTTAATACCGTTCTTTTTAAAACGACAGTATTTAGACTCTTTTTTAGTTTCAATATCAAGTGGAGTTAAGTAACGTACTTCTCCTTGCTTGTTTCCTTTTGCTTGTTGATCTATTGATGCCATTTCTTACTTTTTTGCAGATTTAACACGATTTCTTCTTTTCTCAGCCCAAGCTGCAGCATGCTTGTCTAACCTTACAGTTAAATAACGCATAACACTATCATCTCTTCTGAACTCTAATTCAAAAGGAGTAATTGCATCTCCTGCTACTTTGTACTCTAATAAGTGGTAAAATCCACTTTTTTTCTTTTCAATTGGATATGCTAATTTTTTTAAGCCCCAATCTTCTTTAGAAATCATTTCTGCACCTTTAGAAAGTAAGTAGTCCTCAAACTTCTTTACTGTCTCCTTTATCTGAGTTTCAGATAAAACGGGATTCAAAATGAAAACAGTTTCGTAATGATTCATAATTAATATGTTTAAAAATTTATTTTTAAGCCTGCAAATATAGATATATTTTACACTACAAGCAAACGATTTACCCTTTAATTATTTTATTGATTTTATGTAAGTTTGCTAACGTTACAAAAGTATTATACTCTTATGATTATACCAGAATTACCAAATCTAATTCATTACGCTATTCCTTTTTTTGTTTTAACAGTAATTATAGAAGTTATTTTAACTGTAAAAGTAAAACTTGATGATTATGAATATAAAGACGCTATAACATCTATAACCATGGGATTGGGTAATGTTTTTATTGGTTTATTTTCTAAAGCTATTATTTTATCTTTTTTTACTTTTTTATATCAGTTTAAAATTTTCACTATTCCTTTTATTTGGTGGTCATGGATACTTCTACTTTTTGCTGAAGATTTCGTGTATTACTGGAATCATAGAATTGCTCATGAAAGTAGATTGTTTTGGGCAAGCCATGTTGTACATCATTCATCTCAAAAATATAATTTGAGTACTGCTTTAAGACAAACTTGGTCTGGTAGTTTTTATACCTTTATTTTTTGGGCTCCTTTAGCTCTTTTAGGGTTTCATCCCTTAATGATTTTAATGCAAATGAGTGTTAGTTTATTATACCAATACTGGATTCATACAGAATTGATTGACAAAATGCCTAAATGGTTTGAAGCAATTTTTAATACTCCTAGTCACCACAGAGTACATCATGCTACAAACCCTCAATATCTAGACAGAAATCATGCTGGGATATTTATTATTTGGGATAAATTATTTGGTACTTTTGAATCTGAAGTAGAAAAACCTGTTTATGGTTTAGTTTCAAATATTAACACTTACAACCCTATTAAAATAGCCTTTATAGAATGGTATAATATGTTAAAAGATGTCTTTACTTCTAAAACTTCTTTTGGTAAACGAATTTTGTACCTATTAAAACCTCCTGGATTGAAACATGATGGTACTGGAAAATTATCTGGAGATTTACGCAGAGAATGGGAAGAAAATAAAAAAGGAGAAGTTTAGTACTTCTCCTTTTTTATTAATTAATATCAAATCGTAATCCTAATGAAATATTTCGTGTATCAGTATTTTTAAACAATGGATTTAAATCGTACTTAGCATACAAACCATAACCTTTATAGGCAAAATAAGCACTTAATCCGTAATTAATTGTATTAGTATTAAAATCATTTTTTTGAACCTCTTCAACAGTAACTCCTTGTGCGTTTTTATATTCAAGATATTGGCGTGTTCCTAGTTTAAATCCGAAGAACCCTCCTACTCCAAATCGAACAGATTGATGCGTTCTATCTACAATTTTGTCATCTGAATATTTTTTATTTTTAGAAAAATCAAATTCTAAATGCATTGGAAAAATCATTTGTACATGACGTAATCTACTCTCGGTAAGATTATTTGTATTTACAATTAATAAGGTATCATCACCATTTACAACATGATATTGATTATTCTTTGCTCGTAAATTATTCCATAAAAATGAAACTCCGTACTTAAAATATGTTTTTGATGGATTTTTAGATAACCTTGTTTTCCAAGTAAAACCTAATTCATAAAAATGTGATTGCCAAAATTTATAATTAGAATCGTTTAGAGAACTAAAACTATTATCTGTTAATACATTATTTACTCCTAAAGCAAAAACAAACTGTGTAGTTGTTTTTTTATCTTTTCTTCTTTTATCTTCTTTATCTTTATTCTTATTAGAAAAATCTAATTTGAATTTTGCTCCTCCTATTTCAAATGTATTTTCTTCAGAACTTTCATCACTACTTACAATATTTCCATCGATTTTATCTTGAACTAATTGCTGTAATTTTTGTTCTTGTACGCTTACATTATTTTCAATTTGAGTTGCATGATATGCTGCAGCTTCTTTTTTTAACCTTGTAGCTTCAATTGATGTAATTTTATTTTTTTCTAAATTTAAATTAATCTCTTTTACTTTTTGCTTTAACGAGTCTTTTTGTTGCTTAGTAATTTTATCAATATTTATTGATATTTTTTTCACTTCATTCTCGAATATTTTTTCTTGAGATTGGGCAATAGTTGTTACTAACAACACTAATAATAGTATTCTTTTCATGTTTTAAATTTTAAATTAACGGGTAATAATTAGGTTAGTTTAATTATCGATAATTGGTAAGCGCTTTTATTTATTTCTATCTGCAACTGCAACAATTACATCTGATAGTTTTAGTTTTAGTTTATCCATAAAATTTTGTTGAAAATCAGTTTCTTCTATGTCTAATTCTACTTCTGCTAAAATAGTTTCTGGATTAATTTTAAGATTAGATTTAATTAATTGTTTTTGAATTGTATCTAATATCTCTTTTCTATTTATCTTATATTTAGCATAATATTCTTTAACTTCTTGAGAAGAGTGAGTAACTGCAAATAACAAATCATCACTATTTACTTTTACTCTTGAATTTGCTTTTTTTAATGTTTTTATTGGAATAAATACCTTTTTATTAACACTAGCTACTGTAATACTCTCATCTTTTAATACCTTGTCAGTTTTTACAATAGTTAATTTATTTTTATTATTTCTTATATCTTTATTTTTTGAAATTATATTCTTTTTAAAGATTTGTTTCTTTTGTTTTTTAATTTCTTTTTTTACAATAGCTTCTTCTACAGGTAAAAGTTCTTTAATATTAATTTCTTTTATCTTTAAAGTATCAATATTAACA
>CAZCHR010000191.1:0-3862 GCA_964498665.1 uncultured Tenacibaculum sp.
AAAATATAGAGGAAGACGATTCTGCTATTTTTTCGATAAAATCAGGTACAAGTAGTTTAAAATTTTATATAAAAGGAATCTATCAAAGAGACTTAATTGTTATGGATTATTGTAAGGTAATGAAACAATTAATACCAGATAGTGAATATCATATTTTCGGAGAATAAATTATTTTTGAATAACTATTTCAACTCACTAAATTTTGTTCTACCTAAAGCATAAGATTGCCAAACAATAGAAGTGTGTTTATTGTAACTTTCTTTTTGTTGTAATTCTTTTCTCTTACCTAAAAATTTAAAAAAGTTCGCATAAAAACTAAAATGTGCTTTAATAATCGCCCAAGTATGTAATGGTTTTAATTCAAATAAAAACTTAACACCTGCAATTCCGTCTAAAACCAATCGAGAAAAAATAATAAAAAATATTTTAGAAGTTGGTAAGTTTTTGAGTAACGTAAGCAAACTATTTCTAAAATTTAAGTATGTTTTTTTAGGATTCAAGGTTTCTAATGTTGCACCACCAACATGATATACTGTTGATTTACCAACATATTTTATATCATAATTTTTGTTTTTAACTCGCCAGCATAAATCAATTTCTTCTTGATGCGCAAAGTAATCTTCATCAAAACCTTGTAGCTCAAAAAATACAGACGAGCGAATAAAAAAACAAGCTCCTGATCCCCAGAAAATATCAGTAATATCATCAAACTGACCTTGGTCAGATTCTAGAGTATCAAATAAGCGACCTCTACAATACGGATAACCCAAAGCATCAATATAACCACCACCAGCACCTGCATATTCAAACTTCGATTTATCTTTAAAATCTAATATTTTTGGTTGAATAATTGCGGTGTTTTCTTCTTCTTTAAAAACTTTTAAAATAGGAGTTAGCCAATTTTTAGTAACCTCAATATCAGAATTTACTAAGCAAAAAATATCAGCGTCAATATGTTGTAAAGCATCGTTGTATCCTTTAGCATAACCTCCGTTAATGCTGTTTTGAATAATTTTTACAGAAGGATAATGTTGTTTGATAAATTCAATAGAATCATCAGAAGAAGCATTATCTGCTACATAAACTTCAGCTTCTTTTAAACTAAAATTTACCACCGATGGCAAAAACTGTTCTAATAGTTTTTTACCATTCCAATTTAATATTACGATTGCTGTTTTCAAGTGTGCAAAATTACAGATTTATTATTGTTTAAAAATGCAATAATTTGTTAATTGTAAGAAGGTATGTCCTTTAAAAAAATGTAAGTTTTGTTCTCTTTATCTAATTTACAAAAATAATGCTGTAGCCCGTTAGTAACAATTAAATAATTAGCATTTAATTTTAAATTATAACGCGCAATTTGATCAAAAGTATCTTGTGCTATTTTAATTTTAGGAGCCTTACATTCTACTATAATATTAGGAGTTCCATCGGAAGAAAAAATTACAATATCGGTGCGCTTTTTTAGATTGTTAATAACCAACTGTTTTTCCACAGCGATTAACGAAACAGGGTAGTTTTTCTCTTTAACTAAAAACTGTACAAAATGCTGGCGTACCCATTCTTCGGGAGTTAACACCAAGTGTTTTTTTCTTAAATTATCAAAAATAAGCGTCTTATTTTCGTTACTTTTGAGCTTAAATGTATAGCTAGGGAGATTGAGCTTTTGCATGAATCAAAAGTAAGAAAATGAACGAAATTAAATCTATCATATCCGATATAAAAGCAGGTAATATTAAGCCTATTTATTTTTTAATGGGTGAAGAGCCTTATTATATTGATAAAGTTTCTGATTATATAGAACAAAATGTACTTGATGAATCTGAAAAAGGTTTTAATCAAGTGATAATGTATGGTCGTGATGTTTCTATAGAAGAGATTGTATCGTCTGCAAAACGATATCCAATGATGGCAGACCGTCAGGTAATAATTGTAAAAGAAGCACAAGATTTAAGTCGCACTATTGATAAAATTGCTGCTTATGCAGAAAATCCTCAACCTACCACGGTATTAGTTTTTAATTATAAATACAAGAAGTTAGATAAGCGTAAAAAATCGTACAAAACGATAGCTAAAAATGGACTGATTTACGAGAGTAAAAAGATGTACGATAATCAGGTTGCTGCTTGGATTCGTCGTGTGTTAGGAGGTAAGAAATATCAAATAGAACCTAAAGCTGCACAAATGTTGGTGGAGTTTTTAGGAACTGACTTAAGTAAAATATCAAACGAATTAGATAAATTGATTTCTGTTTTACCTAAAGAAACAATTATTACTGATAAGCATATTGAAGAGAATATAGGTATTTCTAAAGACTTTAATAATTTTGAGTTACGTAAAGCAGTTGGTCAAAAAGATGTTGTAAAAGCAAATAGAATTATCAATTATTTTGCTCAGAACCCTAAGAATAATCCATTAGTAATGTCTATTTCTTTACTAAATAGTTTTTTTACACAACTATTAATGTATCATGGGTTAAAAGATAAATCAAAAGGATCTGTAGCTAAAAAATTGGGAGTTAATCCTTATTTTGTAGATGATTATAGTTCAGCAGCACGCAATTATCCAATGCGTAAGGTTTCGCAAGTAATTGCTTTATTACGAGACGCTGATGTTAAAAGTAAGGGGGTAAGAGCAAATCAATCTCATAGTGATATTTTAAAAGAATTATTATTCAAAATTTTGCATTAAATGGAAAGCAATTCAGTACTTATTAATGAGTTTAAAGAGTTGCTATTGCCCGCTAATGAATTGCAATTAATTTTATCAGGATATAAAAAAGTTAGCTTTAAAAAAGGTGATTTTATTATAAAAAAAGGAAATGTAGTAAATCACTATTATCTTGTAGAAGAGGGATTTTTAAGATCGTTTGCTATTGATGTTGATGGTAATGAGGTAACGACTAACTTTTATTTAAAAGGAAGTATGATTTTAGAAGAAACATCTTTTTTCTTAAGAACCCAAACAAAAGAATACATTCAAACAGTAGAAGATTGTGAGTTGTGGATGAAAGATTTCGATACTTTTCAAAGGCATTTTAATCAATCTGAAAAATATAGAGAATGGGGGAGGGCACATCTTGCTAAAAATTTCTTTGAATATAAAAATCATAGCTTAAGTATAATTACAGAATCAGCAACAAATAGATATAAAAACTTATTAGAGAACCATCCTGAAATTATTAAAAAAGCATCTTTAAAACACATTGCCTCTTTTTTAGGAATTACTGACACTTCATTAAGTAGAATACGAAAAGAAATAATCAAATAGAGTTTCTTGTCATAAGACAAGTTTTAAATAGTATAGAAATTTTATTTTTGAGTAAACATTAAAGATATGATTCCTAATTTACCGCTCTATATTTCAATTTCTTTTATTTTACTTACTGTTTATGTAGTTTTTATTTTTTTTAAATCTAATAAATTAAAGTCAATAACATTACCTATAATTCTAATTTGGTCTGTATTTATATGCGTAATGCCATATTTTGGAATATACCATTATCAAGAAGGAGATTCTTATTCTCGATTTATTTTTGTGTTAGCGCCTTCAATTGTATTTATAATTTATTTGCTTAGAGATAAGTTGTTTTATGAAAATAGAGATTTTCGTTGGAGTACAGCAGTACATATAGTTCGTTTTCCTGTAGAGTTGTTATTATATCAATTAGCAATTAGAGAATGGTTGCCTATAGAGATGACCTATAAGGGTTTAAACTTTGATATAATCCCTGGATTAACAGCTATTGTTTTAGTGATTTTTATGAATTATAAGCAAATTAATAAAAAGTTTCTCTTGGCGTGGAACATAATAACCTGAGTTCGATTAATAAAAAGAGAGTTGATTAGTTTTAATCGTTTGA
>CAZCHR010000192.1:0-3838 GCA_964498665.1 uncultured Tenacibaculum sp.
TTGATTGATTTTAAGTGATTGGGATTATCTCAATCACTTTTTGTATTTTTATCATAATTATATGAAAAAACTATTTTTTAATTTATTTTTAATATTTGGTGTTTCTGTTTTTTACGGGCAAGAAACAGAAGATTTGTTGTCAGATGAAGATGAGATTATAGATAATTTATTAGGGGAAGAAACCTTGAATGAACTTCTTAAGTCTACAGCTAATTTTCATTTTTTAAACTTTTCTATAGACTATAATAATAAAACATACTTTTCAGGTAGAGATATTGGTACAGATCAATTTAATATAAGTCCTCAACTTACTTATATAAATTCTAAAGGTTTTTTTCTTGGACTTACAGGAGTTTATTACGATAAGTTTACACCAAAATGGGATTATACATCCGTTAATGTAGGATATGGTAAAAGTTTTGGTGCTGAAAAAAAATTAAGATGGTCAGTAACCTATGCTAGATATTTTTACACAAACACATCGCAAGAAAATCCATTTAAAAATACAATTTCATTAGGTTTAGATATAGATAATAAAAAGAAAACATTAGGCGCTGAAATAGCAGTAGCTTATTTGTTTGGTGATGACAATTCATTACAAATAACAGGATCTACTTACGGAGTATTAAGTTTGTTTAAAGCGAAGAAAAACCATTTAAAGTTAAGACCAGAACTAAGTATTACAATAGCAGAACAAACAATTCAATTATCACGAACCTTTACTTTTAGAGGTAGACAATTTACGAGATATTTTAATAATAATGATTTCGGATTACTTAACACATCTTTAAATATTCCTTTACAATATGATGTTGGTAATTTTGATTTTGAGCTAGGATATATAATTAATTTTCCATCACCATTAAAAGGAGAAACTAATTTAGAAACAACAAATTTCTTTAATTTGTCATTATCGTACTTATTTGATTTATAGCAGGTGTATTTTAACTTTAAGTGTAATTAAGTTAAAAAATAGTTTCACCATTTTTTCGTTGTATATTTGAAATCCAAACTAGTATTAAACGTGGCAAAAAATCAAGATAAACGAAAAATAAAACAAAAACTTACCGATAAATATCGATTGGTAATTTTAAATGAAAATACATTTCAAGAAAAATTTTCATTAAAATTATCAAGATTAAATGTATTTGTATTTGGGGGAGTGTTTTCAATATTATTAATAGGTTTAACAACTTTATTAATTGCATTTACAGGTATTAGAGAATATATACCTGGTTATTCATCAACATCTTTAAAAAAGAAAGCAACACGACTAACTTACGAAGCAGATTCTTTAAAAACAAGATTGTTAATTATAGAACGTTATACAAAAGCCTTAAAACCTGTTTTAACAGGTGAAATTGAAGCAGAGAAAATAGATTCCATTAAAAACGAAGCAAAGAGTATAATTTTAGATGAAAATAAACTTCAAGCAACTAAAAGAGATTCTTTATTTAGAGAAAAAATTGAAGGTAAAGATCGCTTTCCTTTATCAGATGAGGTTAATGGTAGAGTTAAAATAGTATTCTTTTCACCGCTTACAGGTACGGTGAGCCAGCAGTATAATATAAACGATAAACACTACGCAATTGATATTGTAGCACCTACAGGTACACCAGTGAAATCGGTTGCAGATGGAACTGTTATTTTAGCTGAATGGACAGCAGAAACAGGATATGTAATTACAATACAACATCCAAATGAGTTTATATCTGTTTATAAGCATAACGGAACCTTGTTAAAACAGCAAGGTGATGTTGTTAAGTCAGGAGAAGCAATAGCGAGTGTAGGTTCAACAGGAGAGTTAACTACGGGACCTCATTTGCATTTTGAATTATGGAGTAACGGATTTCCAGTAAATCCAACAAATTATATAGATTTTCAGTAGATGAGTATCAAATCAAAATTAGCAATTCCGTTTGCAAAGCAAGTTAGAAAACGAGTTTATAAATGGGCAAATAAACCACATAAAACTCAAGAAAAAGTATTTCAATACTTAGTTTCAGAAGGGTGTAAAACTGCTTTCGGGAAAGATCACGATTTTATATCAATCAATAATTACGAAGATTTTAAAAAACGTGTTCCGGTAAACGATTATGAAGGTTTACGAACCTATGTAGATAGAATTGTAGCGGGAGAAGAAAATGTACTTTGGAAAGGAAAACCTTTATACTTTGCAAAAACTTCTGGTACTACTTCTGGTGCAAAATATATTCCGATTACCAAAGAGTCGATGCCTACGCATATAAAAGCAGCACGTAATGCATTGTTGTTTTATATAGCAGAAACGGGTGATGCTAGTTTTGTAAACGGAAAAATGATTTTTTTACAAGGAAGTCCTGTTTTAGAAGATGTTAATGGAGTTAAATTAGGACGTTTAAGCGGAATAGCTGCACATTATGTACCTAACTATTTATTAAAAAACCGTTTACCAAGTTGGGAAACGAATTGTATTGAAGATTGGGATACTAAGGTTGATAAAGTTGTAGAAGAAACATTACCTGAAGATATGACGGTAATTAGCGGAATACCGTCTTGGGTACAAATGTATTTTGAAAAATTGATTGACAAAACAGGTAAAACCATTTCAGAGATTTTTCCGAATTTTAATTTCTTTGTGTACGGAGGTGTAAATTTTGAACCGTATAAAAATAAGTTTGAAGCTTTAATAGGTAAGAAGATTGATTATGTAGAACTCTATCCTGCTTCAGAAGGATTTATAGCCTATCAAGATTCACAAACCGAAAAAGGAATGTTATTGCAGTTAAACTCAGGTATTTTTTATGAGTTTATACCAGCAGCTGAATTTTTTGATGAAAACCCAACAAGAATCTCATTAAAAGATGTTCGAGTAGGAGTGAACTATGTAATAATTTTAAATACTTCTGCGGGTCTTTGGGGTTATAATATTGGTGATACTGTTGAGTTTACATCAAAAAAACCATATAGAGTAAAAGTTACAGGACGTATTAAGCATTTTATTTCTGCTTTTGGTGAACATGTAATTGGTAAAGAAGTAGAAAAAGCATTGAATGATGCTATTGTAGGAACCGATGTAAACGTAAGTGAGTTTACAGTAGCGCCTCAAGTTAATCCAGAAAACGGATTACCTTACCACGAATGGTTTATTGAGTTTGAAAACGAACCAGATAATTTAGAAGAATTAGCTTCTAAGATTGATGCTTCCATGAAACAGCAAAACGTATATTATTTTGATTTGTTAGAAGGGAAAATATTACGCCCATTGGTTATTAGAAAAGTTAAAAAAGGTGGATTTCATGAGTATATGAAATCAATCGGTAAGTTTGGTGGACAAAATAAAATCCCACAATTATCAGACAATCGTAAAATAGCTGATGTATTGCAAGATTTCTTAGTCTAAACGGAACATCATTGCGAATGTAGTGAAGCAATCGTGTTTAAAAAGCGCCATTCCGAGGAACGAAGCAACCTGCCCAAGATTACTTCTAATCTACTAAGAGATTACTTCGTCATTCTTCCTCGTAATGACGTTACTGTTTTAAATTTTCTGTAATTGCGAGGAACGAAGCAATCTATTCATGGTTAATGCTGGTCTATCAAGGGATTATTTCATCGTGCCTCTTCGTAATGATGTTCTAGTTCGTGATTGCGAACGTAGTGAAGAGATCTTTTTCTTGAAAAAAACTTGTCATTGCGAGGTACGAAGCAATCTGTTTTATTGTGGTTCTAAATACCTGAGTTCGATTAATATTTAGATAAAATATAGTAGTAAAAAAGATAGATTTTCAGTAAATTAAAGTATTGAATTTTAATTTGTTAATCTAAAAATCCATCTATGATAATTTACTCTAAAGTT
>CAZCHR010000193.1:0-3765 GCA_964498665.1 uncultured Tenacibaculum sp.
ATAAATAATCTAACCCTGAGTTTTTACTTACACAGATTTTAGGATAGTGTCAAATAAAATGAATAACAGTTTTTAAAAGGGTATTGAGTTTATAATATTTTTTAATCATATCTATCGCAATATCAACTTTTTTTAGATATTAGAGTCTTTTATAAGATGAAATTAGCTTATTTGTAGATAGAATACATGTTTTTGATTTTTTACAAAAACTTGCTTTAAATTGGTTATTTAAAGTTTTTTAGTTTTAATCCATCTATTTTAAAATAAAGAAGTCAATTTTAAAAATACATTTGAAATATAATAATCTTAAAATATAACACTTATGAAATTTTTATTTTTCAATTTATTAAATGATGGAGTGCCAATGTTTATGTACCCAATGTTATTAATGTTAGTAATCTGTGTGATGCTAATAATAATGGTATTTGTAAAAGGCGATAGGGATGAGAAATTAACAAAACTAATTAAGCATATTAGTTTATTCGCTTTAGTTTATGGTTTTTTAGGGTTTATGTTGGGGATGATTGGAGGTTTCGATGCAATGGCAATTGCGACAAGTATCGATCCATCTGTTTTAGCTGGCGGTTTAAAAATAGCATTATTAACTCCAACCTTTGGAATGTTAATTTTCTTAATAGCAAGACTTGGTCTTATAGGTTTGACTTTTAAAAATAAATAGTCAGCTTTATAAAATTATAAACTCTTAAAACTTATTATTATGAAAAAAGGATTTTTATTCCTAATAGGAATCATATGCTCTTTTGTTAGCTGTTCTCAAAGTCAAAATTTAGATGAATTACTCTCTACCTATGAAAAAGAAAAGACAGCAATGGGTACTGTTTCTATTTTAAAAGAAGGGAAAGATTTTTATACAAAGTCAATCGGTTTTGCGAATATTGATTTAAATAAAAAGAACAATTCAGAAACTAAATTCAGAATAGGGTCTATTAGTAAAACATTTACAGCTACAATTATTTTACAAATGGTTGATGAAGGAAAATTGTCTGTAAACGATAAATTAAAAAAGTACTTTCCTGAAATACCTAATGCTGAAAAAATTTCTATTTCAGATATGTTACATCATAGGAGGGGAATTTATAATATTACTTCAGATAGAAATTTTGAAGTTTGGATTAGTGAACCAAGGAATAGAGCTGAAATGTTATCTAAAATAAAAGGTTACAATAGTTTGTTTAAACCTAATTCTAAAACAGAATATTCAAACTCTAATTATATTTTATTAGCATATATAGCTGAAGATTTAGACAAACTAACTTTTAGAGAGATTCTTAAGAATAGAATTAGTAAGAAGCTTAATTTAACCAATACCGATTTTGGAAAAGATATCAACTTTTCTAAAAACGAAGCTATGTGTTATTATCCAGAAAATAGCGAATGGCATCCAATTACATTTCATACTAATTTGACAGGAACAATGGGTGCTGGCGGAATTATTTCAAACGCAAAAGATGTAAGTACGTTTTATAATGCACTTTTTACAGGGAAGTTAATTTCAGAAAGTAGTTTAAAGTTAATGACAACTCCTAAAGATAAAATGGGAATGGGAATTGCTGTTGATGATTTTAACGGTATGGTAGTTTATGGTCATGATGGTGCAATTGACGGATTTCGTTCAGCAGTAGCATATTTCCCAAAATTAAAATTAACAATCAGTTTTACTTTTAATGCATCTTCTGGTCCCTCTACTCAAAAATTAATTCAGATTTTTAAATCTTATCTTTTTACTATAAGAGAGGAAAAGTAATTTTTCTTTGATTAGTTAGTTGATTAAATACTCAATTCAATTTTGAATTGGGTATTTTTGCAACATGAGAAAAATAAAACTAATTTGGGATTTTAAAGGTCCTGACGGATTAGAAACAGCAAAACATCATTGCATTCATTTAAAAGAGTTTGCTCAAATTGATAGTTTGCCATATCATAAAGTTGATTTTAAAGAAATAAACCCAATGTATACAATTGCTTTTATTGTGGTTAACGAAAATGATATGAAGGTTTTTAGAGATGCTCTAAAACCACATCGAGGAGAATTAGCTTAATTAATAAAAAATAAAATTATGTTTTTAATAAATGCGTTAGCAAAACCAAAAAAATCATCAGAACATTATGATGAGGTAATAGGAGCTTATGTAAGTTTATATATTGATTATAAAGATATAGAAGGAGCATTAAGACTTGCCAAATTTTATATAAAGGATGAAGGTTGGAAAGTAACAAAAATAGAAGATGAGTATTTTACTTTAGATACTATAAATGATGTTGATGAAGAGCAGAAAGAATTCTATGAAGAAGCAAAAGAATACGGTTATACGATAGTATTTAATTGTTACGAAGAAGAATAGCTTTTTTTAAAATAATTATTTAAAATAGACTATCTTTCATAACAAAATGTTTGTTATGAAAGATAGTCTTATTTTTTTTACGCTATTAATTATCTCATTTACAATATACTCTCAGTATAAATTTTCTACTTATACAGCTCATAAATCAATTACAAAGGCAATTAGAGTAAATAACGAATTAATTTTAGGTAGAACTGCTTTTTTTGAAAAGCAAATGGAGAAAAAAACATTAATGTTTCAAGCAACTAAAATTAAAATTCAAGAATTTAATAGGTTGTCTAATAACTTGTCAAAATACATTGAAAAGTTACAGAATGAAGTAAATACAGAACAAGTATTGTATGATATACTAACTAATGGTTTTTATAATGATATACTTTTTAAAAACAATAAGAATTTAACTTTTAAAGGACAAAAGTTAAAAGTAAAAATAGATAGTTTATACAATCATTCAATAAAAATTAATGTTCATAAACTATCTCAATTAGAGAATTTTTACAAAGAGCATTTTAATACAAGCGAAGTGTATTATGATTTTGATGAAAATCAATTAAATTATTTTCAGTATCATTTTTATGATAAATCTAATTACGGAATAATGATGGCTATGAATTGCTTGCTTTTAGATGTAAAAACTTTTCAGTTGTTATATTACGGTACAGTTATGAGTTATTAAGTTGGTGTTTTTTTAGCAGTAGTATCATCAAAAATTTCATTATAATCTTCTCTAATGGTTCCCATAATTCTGTCCCAAAAAAGGAAATATAAACCATAATTTCCATCAAACCTTTTATGATGTAAATTATGAGCAACCGAAGTATTTATCCATTTACTTATAATTGTTTTATGAAAGTTTTTCGGGTATAGTTCAAACCCTAAATGACCGTATACATTATATATAATTTGAAATAAGAAAAATAAGCCAAAAGAAGAAATATGTACAGGTAAAGTAAAAGCTATTAAAGGAGCAATTAATGCTTCTAAAAAACCTTCGAAAGGATGAAAAGCGTAAGCTGTCCAAGGAGAAGGATTTGTAGATTTATGATGTATTAAATGAATTTTTCGATACAGCTTTGGATGATGCATCATACGGTGCATCCAATAAAAATAAGTGTCGTGTAAAAAGAACATCCAAAACCAACTTAAAATATAATATACTGTTCCGTATTCATTAAAATCAAAATAAATATTTGTGTAAGAAATTAAGTAGTAAAAAACAAAAAGAGCTACCGTTGCAAATATTGAAACAGAAATAAAAGAGTATATAATATCTCTCTTATAGTCTTTTAACTTTGGTAATTTTTTCTGAACCTTTCTAAACCAAAAAACTTTTTTAAAAAGGATATAAAAAATAATAAAAGCAATACCAGCTATAAAAAGATAACGTAGTAAAATCTGCGTT
>CAZCHR010000194.1:0-3764 GCA_964498665.1 uncultured Tenacibaculum sp.
GCTGTTGTATTATGTGTAATTCCGTCTGAATACAACTTAATTTGGTTGATTTTTAATAAACTGTTTTCATCATTTGAAAACAACTTTTTTAATGCTTCTATTTCGAAGCATCGTTTTCTGTAGGATACGCCCATAAACCTAAATTAAAACGCTCTTAATTTATTGTCATCTGCTAAATTTTTCCAAGTTTTATGCTGATCTCTCTTCCAATAAGTTCTTGCATCTGAAACCGATGTAATTCCGTGTTTTGCTAATTCAGGTAATACATAACTTACCATTCCATCATATTCGCCATTAGCATCATTTAAAGCAGCTACAGCTTGTTGAAAAACTACATCGCCAGCGTTATCAATTAAAATGCCGTTTAATACACCATTATCTTTCATAATAATTCCTCCTTGAGAATTTAGTGTAGAGTCAGTAATTCCAGCTAATTCTAAAGCCTTAGAATTTAACCACATAGAATGCGAGGTTTGTTCCATAATAATTACTGGTCGATTAGAAACTGCTTCATCAATAATTTTTAAAGGGTTTCTTTGTGCATTAAAAAGTGTATTGATTGAATGACCAAAACCTATAATCCAAGATAAATTAGGATTGTCAATAGATGCTTGTTTTATAGTTGATATATAATTTTCTGCATTGGTTTCATCTTCATTCAATTCAAAAGCTGTTGTAGTAGAACCCACTTCCATAGGATGCATATGTACATCGTGAAAACCTGGTAACACAACTTTTCCTCGTAAATCAATTTTAGTAACGTTTTCATCTGCTCTATTTTCAACTTCTGAATTTGAGCCTACAAAAAGAATTTTATTTCCTTCAATTAATATTGCTTCTGCTCAAGGCTGTATATCGTTAACTGTAAAAATTTTACCTTTGAAATACATTTTTTGTGTACTTATGGTTGGTGTTGGTATAATGGAATTTATATCTTCTTTTTTTGTACAAGATTTTGTGGTTAAAATCAAGCTTAAAAACAGGGTTAATTTTTTCATTTTTTTCATTTTAATGTCGATTTTGTAAATCAACCTTTTAAAGGTACATAAATTTCTGTTTCGTACTCATTTTCGTCTTTTGTATGACTTTCATGCTTTATATAAAACTCTAAAAAAGGTGCTTCGGATACTTCTTTGCCAGAAGTAAAAATCCAATTACTAAATATTTTATCGTAAGTTTTACTAATAGATTGATAATTTCCTATATGTGTAAAAACAGCATATTTTTGACTTGGAATAATTTTCGTTTTAAATTTTTGATTTGGTATTTTTATTACTTCATCTATTACAATACAAGCATCGTAATTATAAATTATCTTTTCAGAAATAATTGGTTCATCCCAAATAATACCAAAAGATATAGCTTCTTCTGTATTTATATTTTCAATTGATACTTCTGTTAATAAACTATTCCATACCTCATCTATTTGATTATTGTAATAATCTCCTTTATAGGTTTTATATAGTACTTTTTTAGGTTCTAATACACTAATTCTGTTTTCAAAAAAAGGCATAATTGTATGTTGTTTACTATTCTTTTTTTGTAGTATTTCTTCTTTTTTATTTCTGTAAATAGCAGGAGAAATTCCGTAGTGTTTTTTAAATGCTTTACTAAAAGATTGTACATCAGAATATCCTACTTTATCGGCAATTTCTTTTATTTCATCTTTTGTAAATAATAGCATTTTTGCACTATTTTCTACTTTTACTCTTGTTACATAAGCTCCTATAGTTTCGTTATAAGTTGCTTTAAAAATACGTTGCAAATTTCTGTATGAAAAGTTAGATAGCTCTTCTAAATTTTCTATTGAAATTTTTTGATTGTACTTGGTTCTTAAATAGGAAACTACTTGTTGTAACCGGTTCATATAATGTTCTTTTGTTTCCACGTAGCAAATTTAAAATGAAGTTTTAAGGTAGCTTTTGTCTTAAATTGACAATTTATAATATACAAAAAAAGCTGTTGAGAAATCAACAGCTTTTAATTATATAAACACTTAATTTAAAAATTATTCTTGCTCTTCAATAGCAGTTTTAATTTTACCTTCAAGCTCTTCCATTAATTCAGGATTATCTTTAATAAGGTTTTTAACCGCATCTCTACCCTGACCTAACTTAGTATCTCCATAGCTAAACCATGAACCACTTTTCTTTATTATTCCGTATTCTACACCAATATCTAAAACTTCACCAACTTTAGAAATTCCTTTACCATACATAATATCAAATTCTGCAATTTGGAAAGGTGGTGCTACTTTATTTTTAACAATCTTTACTTTAGTGCTGTTACCAATAACTCTATCGCCATCTTTAATTTGTGTTCTACGACGAATATCTAAACGAACAGAAGCATAAAATTTTAAGGCATTACCACCCGTTGTAGTTTCTGGATTACCAAACATCACTCCAATTTTTTCACGTAACTGGTTAATAAATATAACAGTACAGTTTGTTTTACTAATTGTACCTGTTAATTTACGTAATGCTTGAGACATTAAACGAGCGTGTAATCCCATTTTAGAATCTCCCATTTCACCTTCAATCTCAGATTTTGGTGTTAATGCCGCAACCGAATCGACTACTACAATATCAACAGCACCCGAACGAATTAAATTATCAGCAATTTCTAATGCTTGCTCACCATGATCTGGTTGCGAAATAATTAAATTATCTGTATCTACTCCTAAACTTTCTGCATAAAAACGATCAAAAGCGTGTTCTGCATCAATAAATGCAGCAATACCTCCTGCTTTCTGAGCTTCGGCGATTGCATGAATTGTTAAGGTTGTTTTACCTGAAGATTCTGGTCCGTAAATTTCAATAACTCTACCACGAGGATATCCTCCTACACCTAAAGCTAAATCTAATCCTAAAGATCCAGATGAAATAGCATCTATATCTTCTACCTGACTATCACCTAACTTCATTACTGTACCTTTACCGTAAGTTTTATCTAACTTATCTAAAGTAAGTTGAAGCGCTTTTAGTTTCGCTTCTTTTTCTTTATCTGCTGCCATAAATCGTGTTAATTATTTTAAATAATAAGAGTGGCTAAGTTATGAAAAACTGATGGTAATTTAATAGCTTTTTACTATTCAATATTTGTAATTTTGTAATCCTTATTTTTTTCAATGGAAACACATCGACATTTTATTATTCATAAACCTTACGGTTTTATTTCTCAGTTTATTACTAATCAAAAAAAAGGTGGTAAACATAAAATGTTAGGAGAATTACATGATTTTCCTGAAGAAACTATGGCTGTTGGTAGATTAGATTTAAAATCGGAAGGTTTATTATTATTAACTACCGATGGTAAAATAAGTAATTTTATTACTGCCAAAGGTAAAATTGAAAAAGAATATTACGTACAAGTTAACGGACTTATTACTGATGAAAAAATTGAACAATTACAACAAGGTGTTGAAATTGGTTTTGATGGAAAAAAATATCAAACCAAACCTTGTAAAGTTCAACTAATTGATACTCCAGATTTTCCTGAACGCTCTAAAAAAATACGTGATGATCGGCATGGGCCAACTTCTTGGATTTCTGTAACTTTAACTGAAGGTAAGTTTAGGCAAGTTCGTAAAATGACTTCTGCTGTTGGTTGCGCTACATTACGTTTAGTTCGTGTTCGCGTTGGAAATATTAAGTTAGGAAAAATGACTTATGGAGAAGTTATTGAGGTTGATAGATTGATTTAGTTTACTATTTATTAATCCATTTTTCTACTTTAGGTGAAGTATAATTTTTCATTAATTT
>CAZCHR010000195.1:0-3647 GCA_964498665.1 uncultured Tenacibaculum sp.
ATTGGCATGTTAACAATTAAAATGAACTATGTACAAAACCTATTTTTTAAAGAATCAAAATTTCCACCGCAAAACCCTTAATTATTATGAATACTTTTAATGCAACAAATAATACCTCGCAACAATTTACTGTTAACAAAAAACAAGTTAGCAAAAACAAAACGCTTAAAACTTCTGTTTTATATAATAAGATTGAATCTAGCGTAAACTCTTCCTTAAATCTATATAAAGATTCCTCATCTTTTAATTTTAAAAGTATAGATTTTGATATTATAAAAAATGCTTACCTAAACGACAAACTCGTAATTAAAAATAACATTGTAAAATTAAGTACTACTGAAATTGTTTTAAACATAACTGTAGCTAAAAAAGAAGAAGAAAAACAAAATATTATTTGTAAAGCTGTTTTTGGCTATACATTACAAAAAGCTTCATGATTATTATATAGTTTAAAAAGTTGATTAATTAAAATAAGCTTAAGCTATAATTTCTTAAGCTTGTTTTATATTAAATAATAAAAACTTCTAATAATTCAGATTGAACTTCAGAAAAAACTTTTATTTCCTTTATACAAGCTGGAATTAAAATAGTCTCACCCATTTTAATTTCTTCTATTTGATTTTCATAATTAAAGATAACAATACCTTTTACACACATATAAATAACAAAACTATCTTTAGTTTTAAAATCGATATTTAATTCTCCTTTTAAAGAAAGTGTATTGGTAGTAAAATGCGGGCATGATACAACTTCTGAGGCTGTATTCTCTTTCTTAATATAAGATCTTTTGTATGACTTTTTAGCTTTAAAATCAATAGCTTCTAAAGCTTTTTCGGTATGCAACTCTCTGTACTTACCATCAATATCTTTCCTATCCCAATCATAAATTCGATAAGTAATATCCGAAGTTTGTTGAATTTCAGCAATTAATAAACCAGATCCGATTGCATGTACTCTTCCGGGTGGTACAAAATAAACATCACCTCTTTTAACTTCATCTACATTTAAAATATTTAATAATGTTTTATTTGATAGATGTTTTAAATATTTTTCTTTATTAGAATCATTTTTAAATCCAATAATTATGTTCGATTTTTTATCTGCTTGAACAACATACCACATTTCTGTCTTACCTAAAGAATTATGTTGTTTTTTCGAAATCCCATCGTTAGGATGCAACTGAATACTTAAAACTTCTTTGGCATCAATAAACTTTATTAATAGAGGAAATTCATTTTCGAATTTTTCATAAACATGATTGCCTACCAATTTTTGCTTATGTACTTCTAACAAACTTCTAAGTGTTTTACCTTTTAATTTTCCGTTACTTACAACAGAATTGTTATTATCAACATCAGAAATTTCCCAACTCTCACCTATATTATTCTTATCAGTATTTTTACCTAGTAAAGTTTTAAGTTTGTTTCCTCCCCAAATTTTTTCTTTTAAAATTGGTTCAAAACGAAGTAGTTGGTTTATCATAAAATATTATCCGCTATAAGTCACGTAATTTCGTGGAGTTTCGTACAATGTAACTTCTAAGTCTAAATTTTCAGGAATACTTACACGTAATTTGTTAAAAATTACGACAGATATATTTTCGGCAGTAGGATTTAAATTTTTAAAATCGGCTACTTCAATATTTAAGTTTTTGTGATCAAATTTATCCTCTACCTCAAATTTTATTAAATCTTTTAATTTACCTAAATCATAAACGTAACCTGTTTCTTTGTCTATCTCTCCTGTTAACGAAACTATAAGTTCGTAGTTATGTCCATGGTAATTTGGGTTGCTACATTTACCAAAAATTTCATAATTTTTATCATCATTCCATTTCGGATTGAATAATCTATGAGCAGCATTAAAATGCGCTTTTCTATGAATAGTTACTCTAGGCATTTTTTAATTTATCGTAAGATTCTTTAAATATAATTTTAAACCAAGCAGTATAAATTTCTGGTTGATCCTCAATATCTCTTTTTACATTTTCAAGAGACATCCATTTATACGATTCAACCTCTTCTTTATTAATATTAGGTTTGTCGTTAAATTCCCCAATCATAACATGATCTAATTCATGTTCTGTTAAACCATTATCAAACGGAGCTTTATAAATAAATGAAAAAACTTCTTTTAACTCACATACAAACCCCATTTCTTCTTGAAGCCTACGTTTACCAGCCTCTAAATTAGTTTCACCATCGCGTTGATGAGAACAACAAGTATTTGTCCATAATAATGGTGAATGATATTTATCAGCAGCGCGTTGCTGTAACATTAATTCATTTTTATCATTAAAAACAAAAACAGAAAAAGCTCTATGTAATAATGCTTTTTCGTGTGCTTCTATCTTCTCCATCAATCCAATTTGATTGTCTTGAGTATCAACTAAAATTACTTGTTCTTTCATGCTTAAAATATACGAAAAGCAAACTTACAAAATTGATGTCAGTTCAACAATTAAACCTTTAAACCTTTGAACGGTTAAACATTAAACCTTATCTTTGCAGCCTTAAAATTATTTACACATTCATTTTAAAAATTAATAACTATGAAAAAAATTACAATCTTTCTTACTCTATTCGTTTCTTTACTTTTAAGTTCATGTAGTGACAATGATAACTCTACAGACCTTACAATTACAGAAAATGAACTAATAGGTGATTGGAAAATTACAGACATTTATACTGAAAACGGAGAAGCATCAATTACAACAAATGGTGTAACTTTAAATGGTACTTATTCTATGACAGCTAAAGATTATAATATAAACATGTCTTTTACTGATAACCCTAAAAAAGTAACTACTAACGGAAGTGTTACTACTATTACCTCTACAACTTTCTTAGGGCAAACTCAAACTCAAGAACAACCAAGTGGTGATGTGCCTAATACTTCTGGAACTTGGTCCTTGAATAAAAATATTTTATCTATTTCAGGAGCTCAAGAATCGGGTGAGCTGACTATTGTTAGCTACAACAATAATACTTTAGTTTTAAAACAAAATTTAAACACCACTCAATCATTAGGGTTACAAGAATTTAAAATCACCGGAAATCTTTATGTTACTCTGACAAAATAATACCAAAACTTATTGCATATAGATAACCACTTATAATTTATAAGTGGTTTTTTATTTTTATAGACTACAACTATTCTTTCTAAAGGTTTATCTTTGCAGCCTTAAAATTTATAGATGAGTTTTTTAGAAGAAATAAAGAAGAGACGTACATTCGGAATTATATCACACCCCGATGCTGGTAAAACTACTTTAACAGAAAAATTATTATTATTTGGTGGAGCTATTCAAGAAGCTGGAGCCGTTAAAAATAATAAAATTAAAAAAGGTGCTACTTCCGATTTTATGGAAATAGAACGTCAGCGTGGTATTTCTGTTGCCACTTCTGTCTTAGCATTCATTTATAAAGACAAAAAAATAAATATTCTTGATACTCCTGGGCATAAAGATTTTGCTGAAGATACTTTTAGAACTTTAACTGCTGTAGATAGTGTTATAGTTGTAATTGATGTTGCCAAAGGTGTTGAGCCTCAAACTGAAAAATTAGTAGAGGTTTGTCGTATGCGTAAAATACCAATGCTTGTATTTATCAATAAATTAGATCGTGAAGGTAAAGATGCTTTCGATT
>CAZCHR010000196.1:0-3575 GCA_964498665.1 uncultured Tenacibaculum sp.
GCTAGTTTATCGTCTCCATTGTAAATTCTTCTAAACCCTTTAGAAATGTTATTTATGGTGTTTGGAATTTTTAACTCGCCAGTATAACCGTCGTTACAATTTATTTTTAATAAGACTTTCTCGATTTCTTTATCTAAATTGTATTTAGCATTCGAAATTTCAATGTCAATATTCTTTTTGTTTTTAAACCACTTTACTAGTTTTTCTAATTCGTTTTTTGTGGTTTTTTTACTAATAATAAACTCAGCTTTTAAATCATTAATAGTACTGTCGAATAAAAAACTAACATCTTCATCGTTATTAGAATTCCATTCATTTCCTTTGTTGTTATCTTCTTCATTTTGATCACAGTCTGTACATTCAAAACCTTTTGATGTCATTTTAAAATGATGATTCGCCATATCACGATCGTAAATATCTTGTGTGTTTTTAACATCGTTTAAAAATCTTCGTGTTGAACCTTCAAAATAAACCGTAGTACCTTCTGGAATGAATAAAGTAGTTTTAATTTCTTCATCTTTCCACATGTTCTTATACAAGCTTAAAAAGAAAGCATCGAAAACTATGGTGTTATTAGCTGACTTGAAATTGTACTTTATAGCTTCAGCATTATCGTTAGCTCTTTTACGACCCCTACCTTCTGATGTTTTTTTAATTTCGATGTAAGCGTTTTCTGTTTCGCTTTTACGAACATCAATATTAACATCATTAGAATACTTCATTTCAGTATCGTCGATAGCTACATTTATCGAGTTGTTTCTGTTACGTAAATTATGGTTGTAATAAATGTTATCATCATTAATTACTCTAATTTTTAGAGGTTCTTCTTTAGCATATGTAATGCTGTGTTTACTTACATTTGCTCCGTTATAGGCGTGAGATGTTGCATATTCTATTCCTGAAAAACCAATAGCTAATAACGAAACTAACCAAACACCTAATAAGGTTAAAATAGCTGTAGTACCTAGTTTTTTTACATTAGGAGATAAAATTCTTAACCCTAAAATAAATAAGACTACAAATGGTATTCCGATTAAAATAAAAAGGAAAATAGATAATAACCATTTAGGTAATGTGGCATCGTAAAAAAATGGGGGATAATTTACAAAATCATTATCAACGTTTAAAAACTCTAAACTTCCTATAGAAAATATTCCTAATAATAAGGATACAAGTATAATACCAGCAATAAAAATTAAAAGTACGCCCATGAATTTACCGAATACCTTAAAAACGGTTAGTAAAATTTTTCCTAAAGTATCTGCAAAATCTTGTGCACCAGATTTAGTTTGGCTGCGTAGTTTCTGGTAATCTGTACTAGATATTTTGTCTGATAATTCATGGGCGCCTTCCTTTACCTTTGCTGAGATATTTTCAAACTCGTTACGAATTTTTTTTTCGATGTTGTCAATATTTACAGCTTCTCCTTCCATCTGTAATTTTTCAGAAGTTGTTCTTGCTTCTGGAAGTAAAACCCACATGATGATATATCCTATAACACCAAAACCAAATCCAGCTAAGGTTAAGATTAAGAAAGCTAAACGTACCCAGATTACATCTATACTAAAATAATGACCTAATCCTGATGCGACACCTGCTAAAAAGCGATCATCACTATCTCTAAATAATTTTTTAGTATTATAGTTTCTATTACTACTGTACGAATTACTACCAGTGTAAGTTTCTTCAGCCTCAGCATAGTCCTCTGGTTGCCCCATAATAGCAATTACTTCATCGATATCATTCTCGTTAACAACTTGTCTTACATCAGTAATTCTTTCAGATAAAAGTTCACTAATACGTGCTTCTATATCAGAAATTATTTCATTTTTTCCCTGTGGATCATCGCTTAAAGAGCGGGAAATAGCGTCTAAATAACGTTTTAATTTTTGATAAGCAATTTCATCTATATGGAAGAAGAATCCGCCTAAGTTTATATTTATTGTCTTATTCATCTTTAGTTGATTTTGTGTTTGTTACTTGGTTTACTGCGTTTACTAAATTATTCCATGTTTTGTCTAGTTCTTTCAAAAACATCCCACCATTTTCAGTTAATACATAGTATTTTCTTGGTGGTCCAGAGGTTGATTCTTCCCATCTATACGATAATAATCCTGCGTTTTTTAAGCGAGTTAATAGCGGATAAATAGTTCCTTCAACCACAATCATTTCTGCACTTTTTAATGTTGAAAGTATTTCAGAAGTATAAGCATCACCATTTTGTAAAATTGATAAGATGCAATATTCTAAAACACCTTTACGCATCTGTGCTTTTGTGTTTTCTATCTTCATGTAATGCGGTTTATAAGGTTATTTTATAAAATTAATTGTAAAAGGATATTTATATGCCTCTCCTTTATTGGCTTTCATAGCTGCTATGATAATTAAGGCAACTTTTATTAGTGATACAACACTTACAAATGAGGCTATTCCTAAGAATCCGAATAAGTCATTGAATGAGTGATGTTCACCAAAATCTATATTTACACCGTTAAAAACATCAATAAAGTTTCCAAAGAAAAATGAAAAGAATGATGCGCTTAGTATAAAAATGTATAATCCAAAACTGATGTTAAAGTTTACAGCTTCTTTTCCATGGTCGTCTAAAAACAAACTTCTTTCTTTTAAAGTTTGCCATAATATTAGTGGTGTAATAATACTTCCTAATGGAAATAAATATCCTGCAAATGCTGATATATGTATTAAAAAAGCATTGGTGTTTTCGTTGTTTTGTTGCATAATAATATAAATTATATAATACTTGACTATGCAAATATATGTTTTTAAAAAGGTATTATGCAATACATAGTACTAAATTTAACATTTTAGAATTGATGTAATTATTCAATAAAAAGCTGTAAATTGCCTGTAAATACTGAATAAATGAAGTTTACACCTCGAAAAATTAATTTTTTTACATTGTTTAAATTACCATCTGCATATTTATGCGGAATACGAGTAAAATCAGTTTCTGATGAAAAATCTTTAGTAAAAGTGAAGCATAAATGGATAAATCAAAATCCTTTTAAAAGCATGTTTTGGGCAGTTCAAGGAATGGCTGCTGAATTATCGACAGGAATTTTGGTGATGCAAGCAATTAATAAATCTGAAAGAAAAGTTTCTATGTTGGTAACAAACATGAATGCTACTTTTACTAAAAAAGCTACTGGTAAGATTAGGTTTGAATGTAATGATGGATTGGCAATTAAAAAAGCAATTCTGAGATCAGTAGAAACAGGAGAAGGGCAAACTGTTTTCGTTACATCTGAAGGTTTTAATCAAGATAATATATCTGTTTCTAAGTTTGAATTTGAATGGGGTTTGAAGGTTAAGGTGTAACAAAATTAAGATAGTTGAGCCTAATTAATTAAAACATTATATATGAATGCACATGAAATAGATTATCGCATTTTTGGAGAAGAAATGCAGTATGTTGAAATTGAGTTAGATCCAGAAGAAGGTGTAGTTGCCGAAAGAGGTAGTTTTATGATGATGGATTCTAATATTAGTATGAGTACTATATTAACCTGAGTTCGATTAATAAAAAGAGAGTTGATTAGTTTTAATCGTTTGAT
>CAZCHR010000197.1:0-3335 GCA_964498665.1 uncultured Tenacibaculum sp.
TGTTTATCAAAATCAAATAAAACAGAAACTAAATGTATAACTCAAAACATTTATTCAAAGCATTACATATTGACGTTGTTAATATGAGAAGTAATCACGAAGTAGAAATAACAAAAAATACCACTGTAATAAAAATTAAGCCAAACCTAACTTCTAATAAACTTATTATAACAAATGAATTACCCAAAAGGTTTAATAAATTTGAATACGCTGAAAAAAGATAGTTAAATACAACTCTACTTAAAAACAAATTTATTTCATGAAAAATACCCTTCTTTTTTTAGCAGTTATTTTATTGATATCTATCAGTTCTTGTAGAAAAGATTTTGAAACTATTCCTAGTTTTGGAAACCTTGAATTTTCGAGAGATACTGTATTTTTAGATACTATTTTTAGTAATATTGGTTCAGCTACATATAACTTAAAAATATATAACCGAAGTAATAAAGCAATTACAATTCCTGAAATAAAATTAGAAAACGGGTTAACATCAAACTATCGTTTGAATGTAGACGGAGAAAGCGGTAAAGAATTTAAAGACACAGATATTTTAGCGAACGACAGCATCTATGTTTTTATAGAAACTACTGTTGATGTTGCAACGATAACTGATCCTTTATATACAGATAAGATATTGTTTGATAACGGAAATAATCAGCAAGATGTCGATTTAGTCACACTAGTTCAAGATGCGAATTTCATTTTCCCTTCAAAAAATAGCATGGGTATTGAAACTCTAACCATAGACGGTAAAGAAACTGAGCTACAAGGGCGTTTTTTAACGGATGCTGAATTAAATTTCACAAATGAAAAACCTTATGTTATTTATGGATATGCTGCAGTTGCTGAAAATAAAGTTTTAACAATTAATGCTGGTACCAAAATACACTTTCATAAAAACTCAGGATTAATTATTGATAAAAAAGGAAGCCTACAAGTTAACGGAACATTAGATAAAAAAGTAACTTTTGAAGGTGATCGATTAGAACATAGATTTAGTGAAATACCAGGACAATGGGGATTTATTTCTATGCGAGAAAATAGTAGAAACCAAATTAATCATGCAATTATTAAAAACGCTAGTGTTGGTATTTTAATAGATGATAATGAGAACACTACTGCTCCTACTCTTATAATTAAAAATACAGAAATATATAACAGCTCTAACTATGGTATTTTAGGTCGAAATGCAAATATATTAGGAGAGAATATTGTGATAGGAAACTCAGGTCAATCTTCTTTAGCTTGTACATATGGAGGCTCTTACAATTTTACTCATAGTACTTTTGCTAATTATTGGACTAATAGTTTTAGAAATTTACCAGCTGTGGTTGTAAATAATCATTTCACATATCTTGATGATAATAATATTGAAAAAACTATAACCAGAGATTTAACCGCTGCTAATTTCACAAATTGTATTGTTGACGGAAGTAACAATGTTGAATTTATTTTAGATAAAGTAAACGGAAATTCGTTTAATTACAATATTGAAAATTGCATGATTAAATTCAATGATTTTAATAATTCATTTGCAAATAACCCTGAGTTAAATTTTGAGGACACTTCTCATTATCAAAATATCATTTTAAATGGCGCACCTAATTTTAGAGATACTTCTAAAAACGATTTTATTATAGGTAAAGAAAGTGACGCTATAAACAAAGCCAAAGCATCATCTATTTCTGAAGATATATTAGGTATAAACAGAACCACAAACCCTGATATTGGAGCTTATCAACATATAGAGTTTTAATTCCCTATTTAAAAAACATATCTTTTTTAAAATTAACAACACTATATTAACCCTCATCTACACATACAATAAACTCATTAAAACCCCTGCATTATACAGACATTATCAATATAATGCACAAAACATTAAACCATACGTAAAGATGTTGATAATTATTTAAAAATATTTTATTTTTAAGTAAAAAAAAGTAATATATTTAGGAGTAATAAAGCTTATAAGAGATTTTTTAATCTTTATTAAGTATAACAACCCCCTAAAATCCCCAATAATTATGATTATTAACTCTAATTTTCAGACAGTAGAAAAAGAGCAAATTAAATTTTTAAAATTCCCTAAAGAAGATGTTTTAAATAAAAAGAATGCTATTGCAAATCGTTTTTCAGATTTGGAACGAGCTTTATCTCTTGGTAATTTAGAAAAAGAAAAAGTAAAAATATTTTTTATTGATACAGATGGTTTAAAAAAAGTAGAAACTACTATATGGGGAATTACTGATAAATCGGTAATCCTAAAACAATCCACAATTATTCCACTTAGAAGAATCATAGGAGTAGCATAAAATAAAAAAGACCTTGAAATTTCAAGGTCTTTTTTATTTTATCTATTTGTCCAATCCAGAAATATATCGTTCTAAACTTTGTTTAAACTCATTTTTACAATCTATAAAAACAGCTAAAGAACTAGCCTTTTTAGAAAACCCATAAAAACTATTAAATTTAACTTCTTCTGTTAAATTTAAAATCAAATTGTGTCCTCCTGAACTACCTAAAGGAGAAAAATATTTTATCATAGTTTTTTCAGGCAACTCTTTTGTTGTTAATTCTATTTCTTTTATTTTACTGAAAGGAATCGTTGCGTTCGCTAAAATTCCAAACTTTAGTATTAATTGCTCATTCTCTATATCAATAAAAACAGGTCTTTTTGCTAAAGAACGTAAAACAGCGATCACTTGTAAAGCCGTATACGCACTTAAAACCCCTAAAATAAACGATCCTTTTACATTTCCTCGCTCCATCATAGCATGAGTTACAAACATTTCAACTATCACAACTAATAAAAAACCAAGTACTACACTTACTGCTGTACTTTCTTTATGGTAGCTGTATTCGTTTTTTTGAAGTTTTTTCTTTTTCCAGTTAAATAACCCATAATAAATTACAGAAATTTCTGATGCGAAAACACTTCCAACTCCAGCTGGTAAAATATCATTACAAACTTGCTGCATAACATCAAAAAAATCAAGAGATTTATTATTATTTTTCTTTACCTCTTTAATAATTTTTCTTCCTTTAAAAATTATAAAACCAACTAAAAACAACTCCACTAATGGCAGTAAGTATACTTTTACCTGATCTAATAACCATTGATTTTCTTTAGGAAGAATAACGCTTGCAATTGCTAATCCTAAAAACGCAACAGTAATTGTAGTTTTATTGGTTAGCTTCTTTTTTCTGATTAAAAAGAAATAAACTAAAGGTATTGTTAATAAAAAATCTATAATAACAAACGGCGAAAGTTTAGGTATAAAAAAAGATGATTTTACCACAGCGACAAGTGATAAAATCATCAATAAAGGAAT
>CAZCHR010000198.1:0-3277 GCA_964498665.1 uncultured Tenacibaculum sp.
CTTTAAAACATGACCTCCGTCAAAGACGGAGGTTTTTTAAGGAGAAATAAAACAATATTATTTAGTCAACTCTCTAAATAAGTTTTCTAGATTTTTATTCTCTGCATTTAAACCAAGAATCTTTAATCCGTTTTCTTGAGCGAAATCAAAAATTATAGAACGCATATCTTTTTCAGATTCAAAAGATAGAATCCAGTTATTTTCAGTAGTATTTTTAAAAGAAGTAATATTTGGCAGTCGCTTAATAAATTGCTCTTCTAACTTATAATCAAACGTTACTCTTATTACTTGCTCGTTACTTGTTTTAAGTTCAGAAATTGGTTTATCAATTACCAATTCTCCCTTATTAATAATTATTACACGTTCGCAAACCGCTTCTACCTCTTGCATTATATGCGTAGATAGTAAAACTGTTTTATCTTTTCCTAACTCTTTTATTAATTCTCGAATTTCAACCAATTGATTAGGATCTAAACCTGTTGTAGGTTCATCTAAAATCAATACTTCAGGATCATGTAAAATAGCAGCTGCTAATCCAACTCTTTGTCTATATCCTTTAGAAAGTTGATGAATCTTTTTATGAGCTTCAACAGTTAATCCTACTTTTTCAATTACCGCATCAACCTTACTTTTTTCTACTTGATGAATCGAAGCTTGAAATTGTAAATATTCACGCACATACATGTCTAAATACAGAGGGTTGTGCTCTGGTAAATATCCAATATTTTTTTGAGCCTCAATAGGGTTTGTAACAACATCCGCTCCACTAACCAAAACAGTTCCCTCATTAGGTTGAATGAATCCTGTTAAGATTTTCATTGTGGTAGATTTCCCTGCTCCATTTGGACCTAAAAATCCAACAATCTCTCCTTTATTTGCTTCAAAAGAAATATTGCTCACTGCTTTTTGAGTTCCGTAAATCTTAGATATTGAGGTAAGTTGTATAGACATATTTTAGTTAATCTTCTAAAAATTATGTCATTACAGACAAAGTGAAGTAATCTTCTAACTAACAGATTACTTCATTCCTCGCAATGACGAAATTAATTATGCTCTTTTATACGAAACGAAACTGTAGTCGTATTTATTTTTTTCATCTGCTTTAAAATCTTCTCGAGACACTTTTTTCCAAACATTCATATCAATCTCAGGAAAAAAAACATCGGCTTCAAAATCATGATGTACAATCGTAATATCCAGTTTATCAACTAAACCTTTTTCAATTGCTTGCTGATAAATCTGTGCTCCTCCAATAATAAACGTATCATCACCTTTTGAAATTTCTAAAGCCTCTTCTATTGAATTTGCAATTAAACAACCGTCTTTAAAATAATCTTGATTTCTAGTAATTATAACCGAAGTTCTATTTGGTAATGGTTTACCAATACTTTCAAAAGTATTACGCCCCATTAAAATATGATGACCAGAAGTAACTTTTTTAAAACGTTTTAAATCGGCAGGAAGATGCCAAATTAAATCATTATCTTTTCCTAAAGCATTATTTTTTGCTATTGCAGCAATTATTGTAATCATAAATTATATACTCTTTGCCCACTCTTTAACATAGCCTGTTAAATCTCTTTTTTTGGTAATGGCTTCTTCTAAAACTTCAGTTCTTATATTATCAACTATAGTTTTTATTGCTACCAGTACTTTTTCGTCATTAATATCGGCTATTCTTTCGTATAGTGAATCTTTTAAAACATCAACATTTGTAGTCATTTTTAATAGTTTTTGGATTCTAATTACAAAGCTACTAAAGAAACTACTTAAAATAAAGTTAAATTACACAGCAACAACTCCTTTAATATGTGGATGTGGATTGTAATCTACTAATTCGAAATCCTCGAAAGTAAAATCTTCAATATTTTTTATTGCTGGATTTATTTTCATTGTTGGTAACGACCTAGGTTCACGAGACAACTGTAATTCTAATTGCTCGATATGATTACTATAAATATGTGCATCACCAAATGTATGAATAAACTCTCCTGCTTCGTAACCACAAACTTGTGCCATCATCATTGTAAATAACGCATAACTTGCAATATTAAATGGAACTCCTAAAAAAATATCTGCGCTTCGTTGATACAATTGACAAGACAACTTACCACCAGCTACATAAAATTGAAAGAAAGCATGACAAGGAGGTAAAGCTGCTTTTCCGTTCGCAACATTTTCTGAAAAAGAAACTGAAGTATCTGGTAATACTGATGGGTTCCAAGCAGAAACCAACATTCTTCTTGAATTTGGATTGTTTTTTAAAGTTTCAATAACTTCTTTAATTTGATCTACCTCATCACTATTCCAATTTCTCCACTGATGACCATAAACTGGACCTAAATCTCCATTTTCATCTGCCCAAGCATTCCAAATTTTAACTCCGTTATCTTTTAGGTAATTGATATTCGTATCACCCTTTATAAACCACAATAATTCGTAAATAATAGATTTAAGGTGTAACTTTTTAGTAGTTACCATTGGAAAACCTTCACTTAAATCAAATCTCATTTGGTGACCAAAAACACTTTTTGTTCCTGTTCCTGTTCTATCTCCTTTTTCATTTCCGTTTTCTAAAACGTGCTTTACTAAATCTAAATATTGCTTCATCTCCTTACTTGTGATTTTTGTAAAAATAAAAAAGCTTCAACATTTAATGCTGAAGCTTTTAAAAATTATATTAATAAGTTATTAACCGTTATTTTAATAATTACCGTTTACAAATTGAAATTGCTATTCACAAACTCAATTATTTAAACCCTCTGTAAAAGAATAGGTTTGTATCAAATTAAAAAATAATTATCATGAAAGTTTTTAAAATATTAGTATTAACTCTATCAGCCTTATTCTTTTTCTCTTGTGAATCTGAACAAGAAATCATTGAAGAAAAACAAGAACAGGTACATAAAAAAATAAAAGAAAGCTCACAAAGTTACCAAAACAGAACTTCTTCATATATTAGAAGAGGAAAGATAAAAGAACGTCTAACCACAGGCTACAGAACCACATTTTATGTAGACAACAATGCTGAACAAATTAAAAATTATGCTCTAATATTAAAAGGGTCAAAAGGTGCTATAGAAACCGTAATAAAACCTAGTGGTAAAAAGAATAAAAAAGGTCTAGAAATCTATAACTGGGACCTTGATGGAGATGGAATTTTCGAAATAGGTGAAGAAGTAAAAATAATTGCAACACCACTAAATGAAGAGGGTAAAGAAATTTCAGGTGCACAAGTTTTAAGACTTATCGTTAAAACAAATTTTACTGGAAGAAT
>CAZCHR010000199.1:0-3109 GCA_964498665.1 uncultured Tenacibaculum sp.
ATTTAAAGCTATCCAATTATATATTGCTATAACTTTTTCAATATCTGTATTAAAATCATAGTTTATTCTATTAGATAAATCTTTTATAGGTTTATGCTGGATATAAGGAAGAAGTATTTTATTAACTTTTTCAAAGTTATGAGAACTTAGTTTTAAATTAAACGACTAATATTTAATTTTTATAAAAAATTATTTTTTGAACAAATTAATAAAATTATTCGATTAAAAATTCCAGAACAACCTCTCCATCAATAATTAAAAATAAACCTTTAGAATTTTTAGGTACTATTATTTCGATTGTAGCAACATTATTTTTAAAACTAATGTTGTTTGGTTTATTAGCATATTTATAATTACTAAAACCTAACAAAACTTTTTGGGTAGGTTTTAAATTCCGAATTTTAAATTTTAGAACTCCTCTCTTTTTTATTAAACCAGTTTTAGGAGAAATTAAATCTAAGTTTGAATTAAGAAAATTAGAATTATATATTGGTTGATTATAAAATTGTTCTTTCGAAATTCTACTTACACGAAGTTGCCATAGTTTGCTTTCTGGAAAATGGGTTTTAAAATATTTATCTTCAGTAATATTGTAATAATACGAATTAAATTTTTGCACCCATTTATTATTATAGACAAATCCAGCAGCCCAAGTAGCGTCAAGATAAATCCATTTGCCTTTAATTTTCACAGCGTTCCAAGCATGATTTGTAATATTTCTAATATTGTTAATATCATTAATAGAATTTCTCACATAACCTTTTATAACACTGTTTTTAATATTTAATAAGGTACATATTTTCGAAAAAGTTTGAGCATATCCTTCGCATACAGCTTTTCTATTTATAAAGGTTTTATGAACAATTCCATCTTTAATTTCTTGTATTTTTTTTAGTTTATCAGCCTCACCTCTATAACTAAAATGAATTCTTTTTTGTCTAGAATTATGAAAACTATCTAAATCATAACTAATATTTTTACTTATCCAGTAAAAAGTAGCTTTAACTTGTTGCTCATGAGTCTTAAAATCTGAAGCTATTCGTTTAGCTAATTTTTCAGCGTTTAAATACTTTGGATATTTTCTTGTTACCTCTTTTATTGATGAGAAGTTTTGAGAATAACCTAGAAAAGATGTAAAAATGAATAAAAATAAAACTGATCTCATGCTAAATATTTAAAATTATTTGAATCAAAAATTATGCCCATAAAAAAATAATAAAACGAAGTTAAAATAACTATATTTATCATTATAAATATTTAAGATGAGAAAAATAATATACGTATTCATGGTAGGGATTTTATCTTTATTATCATGTAAAACAGAAAAAAAAGAAAACAAAAAAATAGCCAAGAACATAACACAAACTTCGGTAAAAGTACTTCAAAACACTATTGATATTGATTCAACATTAGTACGAAAACACCTTTATACTTTGGCTTCTGATGAAATGAAGGGGCGCAAACCAGGAACGGAAGGAATGGAAAAAGCGACTAAATACATCGAAAACGAATACAAAAGAATTGGATTAAAACATTTTGGAGAATTAACATCTTATCGTCAAAATTTTACCCATAAAAATATTGAGATGAGCAATATTATTGGGGTGTTAGAAGGTACTACTAAAAAAGATGAATATGTAATTTTTTCTGCTCATCACGATCATTTAGGAGAAAAGAAAGAAGGAGAAGGTGATCGTATTTTTAATGGAGCAAATGATGATGCCTCAGGTGTTGTTGGTGTATTAGCTTTAGCTGAATATTATGCAAAGAAAGCAGATAATGAGCGAAGTATTTTATTTGTTTGCTTTACAGCTGAAGAAATGGGATTGGTAGGTTCGACTTTCTTTGGTAAAGATATTGATCCGTCTAAGTTTGTTGCTGGTATTAATTTAGAATTAATTGGTAAAGAACCAAAAACAGGACCAAAAACTGCTTGGTTAACAGGTTTTGAAAGATCTAATTTTGGTGAAATAATTCAAAAGAATTTAGAAGGGACAGGTTATAAATTATTTCCTGATCCATACAAAAAATTCAATTTATTTTTTAGATCTGACAATGCATCATTAGCAAGATTAGGTGTGCCATCTCATACATTTTCAACAACACCTATTGATATCGATGCAGATTATCATAAAGTTTCAGATGAAGCAGAAACTTTAGATATAGGAGTGTTAACAGAAACAGTTAAAGCAGTAGCAAAAGGAACTGAAAGTATAGTTAAAGGCAAAGACACCCCAACTAGAGTCAGTTTGGAAAAGTAATTTATAGAATTTAAAAAATAAAAAGAGCCTTAAAGGCTCTTTTTTTATTGACTTCCTTGTTGCTTTTTTTTACGAATATGATATATTATAAATAGTAATTTTAAGTAAAGTGTTAAAAAAATATTAAAATTTTACTATATTCGCAGCGTTTAATTTAAATCTCTTCATAATCATGAAAAAACAACTTTTAAGTTTAGCTGTAGTTTTAGCTATGTTTTCTTGTTCTAACAATGAAAATCTAGAAATTGTAGAACAGCAAAAAGAATTACTTACAAAGAAAGAAATTAACTCTATTATTAAAACTTCTTTAGAATCAACTGGAGATTTTAATTGGGGATCTCAAGAAGCTAATACTATTTGGAGTGCAGTTCAACACGGTGAAGGTATTTTAACTATTGGTTATGGTACTTCTAGAGATAATTACGCAAGAAGTGCTGAAGCTGATAACATTAAAAATGAATTGATTCAATTAGTACAAAATATAGAGCAAGTATCTGCTAAAGGTAAATCAGAGTTATATGTTAATGAAACTATAAATGTTCTAGATGTTAAAGTTACCAATAAGCAAACCATTGAAGCTTTATTAAAAGATAGTAGAGTACGATACATTGAACCAGGAGGATATAACTTTTTAACAACAGAAAATGAAGCACGTTCATCTGGAGCTTCAGGATGTGGTTATGGAAACGTAACATTAAATGGAAATGATTATCGTACAGTTGCTCCAGGAGCTAAAGTGCCTTGGTCTTTCGATGCACATAATATTCCAGAAGCTTGGAATTATAGTACAGGAGCTGGTGTAACAGTTGCTATTATTGATTCAGGTTTGTCACCAGAGCAAAAATGGA
>CAZCHR010000200.1:0-3062 GCA_964498665.1 uncultured Tenacibaculum sp.
TCTTAATGCATCCAAAATCAATTGCTATTAAATTAGAGTTTTTATCAACTAAAAAATTACCTGGATGAGGATCTGCGTGAACTGCTTTTAAAATATGCATTTGATACATATAAAAATCCCATAAGGCTTGACCTATTTTATCTCCATCCTTCTTCTCAAAACCAGCATCTGTAAATTCACTTAAATGAACACCTTCCATCCAATCCATTGAAATTACCCTTTCATTCGATAATTTTTTATAATATTTAGGAAATAATAAATTCGGTATATTAAAACATGCCTGAGTTATTTCTTCGCTTTGTTTTAACTCTAGATTATAATCTGTCTCTTCTAATAGCTTACCTTCTATTTCTTTAAAATATTTATCAGAATCTTTACCTTTTAGATTAAACATTTTAACAGCGATAGGTTTGACCAATGCAAGATCCGAACTAATACTATCTGCAACACCAGGGTATTGAATTTTAACCGCTAATGTATTACCATCTTTTTTAGCCTTATGCACTTGACCAATACTTGCCGCATTTACAGAATTTGAAATAAATTCATCGTAAATATCTTCAGGATAATTATTGAAATATTTTTTAAAAGTTTTTCTAACTAAAGGCGCTGATAATGGCGGCACACTAAATTGTGCTAATGAAAATCTTTCTACATAAGCTTTTGGAAGTAAACTTTTCTCCATAGAAAGCATTTGGGCCACTTTAAGAGCACTTCCTTTTAAATCTTTTAATCCATCATATATATCTCGAGCATTATCTTCATTTAATTCGTCTTTTGATAAACTCGGATTAACAACCTTTTTACTATAATGTTTTAAATAATTACCACCCACCTTAACACCTGTTTTTACAAGTTTTGTAGTTCTTCCTATTTTAGAAACAGGTATACTGTCTATTGTTTTCATAAAAATTTATGACATTTTTTCTTTCCAAAGAAATTTACCAAAATCAATAATACTTTCTAATGGTGTATTGTCAAAAACATCAAACACCGTATTTACTGATTTCTCTATTGCTATATCTGTTTTTTCAAAATTTACAGAATCATCCTCTTTCCAAAATTTTAATAAGAATAAAAATTGAAACCAAACAGCTTCTGAAACAAGAGCAACAGGTTTTTTTATGATTTTTAGTTGTTTATTCTCATTACTATCTTCAACTAACCCCTTTCCAAAACTAACTATTTTCTTACGTAAGCTAGAAAGTTGCTTCAAATTCTCAATTTTATTATTTCCAAAATTTAAGCTCCATAAAACATAACTTCTGTTTACTGTCAACATTTCGAAAAAAGTAAAATAAAAACTCAAAAGCTTTTCTCTATTAGAGTACTCTTCATACTCCTTATTGTTTGAAAGTATATTTAGAACATGATCATGAAAATCTATCCATATTGATTTTTGTAATATTTCAAGACTTCCAAAAAAATTATAAAATTCAGCCTCGGTTATATTAATTGATTTACAAAAAGAAAAAACACTCGTTGGTAAACCTTCAGTTAAAACCTTCTCCATAAAAAAACTTATTAAAAGTTCTCTTGATAGTTTTTCTTTTGAAATATGCAGCTCTTTTTCCATAATTTTTATTTTACAATAAATATACAAAACGTTTACTCATTTACACCAAAGACTAAACAAAACAAAATATTAAAAAAATGACTGATTTATCTTACAAAAAAAGATAAAATAAATACACCACCATTTACGTTAAAATAGATAATTTAGTCTCAAGTTTTAACACTTACAAAAAATAAAAGATGAAAAAGAATAGACTTTTTATTTATGCATCTGTACTTTTAGCTCTAGGAGCTTGTACAGCAGAACAAATTGATGGAGATTTTGACTTAGAATCTCCAGAAACACTAATTGATGGAGATTTTGACTTAGAATCTCCAGAAACACTAATTGATGGAGATTTTGACTTAGAATCTGCAGAAACACTAGTAGACACAAATAGTATTACTTGCGACAATGGATTATCTGCTGCATTTGGATACAATGCTTTTATCTTAAATGATGTAACATTACAAAGCGGAGATACTGAAGGAGCTATTGCATTAGGTGGAGACCTTACTGTTGATGGTGCTTTCACTGTTGCTACCCAAACTGCTGGTGCATTTTTTGATAATGAAGACGAATTAGCTTCATCTTTAGTTGTTAACGGTGCTGTTATATACGCCTCTAACGAAGGAATAAACCTAAACCAAGGATATATTAAAATTGGAGACCTTACAGGAACTACAATTCACGATTTTGATAACAATGACGTAGCTACAAATACTAGAATAACTCCTGGTGAATTTGGAGATACTCCAAGAATTTTATCTCAACGTAACCAAATAGCAGAAAGTGTAGCTGTTGCTGATGTTATCGATTTTGAGACTGCTTTTGCTGAATTAAATGCTGCTTCTTTATCTTTTAGCGAACTTGAAAACAATGTTATTATTGAAGAAAATAACAAAATCACTTTAGCCGAAGACACTATTAATGTTCTTAACCTTACTGGTGAAGAATTAAACAACTTAGTTAACTTTACATTTAACAATCAACCAACAGTAGATTCTCCATTACTTATTAATGTTGATGCTGCAGGTGAATTTGTTTGGACTGTTCAAAATCAGGCAGGAATTGGTGATGAACATGGTAACTTTATTGTTTACAACTTCTTTAACAGTACACAAATTACAATTGAGAGCGGTACAACTATAATTGGATCATTATTTGCTCCTTCTAGTGATGTAATTAAAGTATCTTCTGACAATATAAATGGACAAGTAATCGCTAGTTCTTATATTCATATGAACGGAGAATTACATGAACACCCATATATTTTGTGTCCTGCAGTTGAAGAAGAAGAGGTAATTGAAACTGACGAACCAGTTATAATTGATGAGCCTATTGGTGACGATATCCCTGAAGAGATTGAAAGTTAATCCAAAAGCTTTTTCCTTAATAAAAAAATGCATTGTATTCAAATACAATGCATTTTTTTTATATTAAAACTCCTATCATTGACACTTTGTCACTTTCATTAAAATGGTATTTTTTTTGAAATAACTTGTAC
>CAZCHR010000201.1:0-2991 GCA_964498665.1 uncultured Tenacibaculum sp.
ATAATTAGTAGTGTCAGTAATAGTCTTAATAATATAATATGTAAAAGTAGCGATATTAATTATGGAAACATTGAAATAAGACCAAGAGGCATTATTATTTACAATACAAAACAACTAAATCGTTATTGTTTGGTAATACCATACTATAAATTAACAATATTTAGTACTGATTTTTTTAGCATTTACTCTGATAGTTATTTTATTCGTTTTAAAAAAGATAAAAAATATTTAGATAATAAGAGGTTTTTTAAAAAAATGATTGATTTTAAAAACAAAGTAACAAATAATCACTTTTATGACATTAAGGCAAATTGATAGAATTATAGAAATGGCTTGGGAAGACAGAACCACTTTTTATGCAATTAAATTTCAATTTGGATTAAACGAAACACAAGTTATTGCATTGATGCGTAAAGAAATGAAACCTTCAAGTTTTAAAATGTGGCGTAAAAGAGTACAAGGGAGAAAAACAAAACATCAGGCAAAAAGAGTTTTTGTAAGTGGTAGATTTAAATGTACTATGCAAAAAAATATAAGTAACAATAAAATTGCCAAAAGATAATTTTTGATGAATAGATTAGCAATTACAAGGAAAGAACATTTTAATGCAGCACACAGACTGCATAATAAGAATTGGTCTTTACATAAAAACAATGAGATATTTGGTAAGTGTAATAACCCAAATTATCATGGTCATAATTACGACCTTGAAGTGACTATTGTAGGAGAAGTTAATAATGAAACAGGTTATGTTATAGATACTAAATTATTGTCAGATCTTATAAAAAAAGAAATATTAGATCCTTTTGATCATAAAAATTTAAACCTAGATGTACCCGAATTTGAAAATTTAAATCCAACAGTTGAAAATATAGCAATTGTAGCGTATAACAAGCTACGTAAAGTAATAACAAGCGAGCTAGAAATTAAAATTAAACTTTATGAAACACCTAGAAACTTTGTTGAATACCCATACTAAAAAAGATTTTGAAGGGTTGTCATTAGATGAAATAGGAGATGACCATTTATTTACAGGTATAGAAACACCTATGGTAGATGATGCATTTTTGGTTTCCGATGAAGAAAAACAAATAAAAATAGCCAGTTTATTTAAGGAGATTATGCAAACCATGGGCTTAGATTTAAACGATGATTCTTTGAAAGGTACACCAAAACGGGTTGCCAAAATGTATATAAATGAGATTTTTTCAGGTTTAAATCCAGCGAATAAACCAAAAATTGCATTATTTGATAATAAATATCAATACAATCAAATGTTGGTTGAAAAAGATATTTCATTTTATTCTAACTGTGAACATCATTTTGTGCCCATTATAGGTAAAGCACATGTAGCATATATATCTTCAGGTAAAGTAATAGGCTTGTCAAAGCTAAATAGAATTGTACAATATTATTCAAAACGTCCTCAGGTTCAAGAGCGTTTAACGAATCAAATCGCTATAGATTTACAAAATATATTAAACACTAAGGATGTGGCTGTTATAATTGATGCTAAACATTTATGTGTTTCATCCAGAGGGATAAAAGACGATACATCATCAACATTAACTTGTTTTTATGGAGGTGTATTTAATACGCCAGAGAAAATTTTAGAACTTCAAAATTATTTATCATGATTACAGCAGGTCTAATTCAAGAAGCTTTAGATTTTGAAAAATCACATAAATCTTTCAAAACTAGAAATGAAAAAATTTTAGCATCTAGAAAAGCTAAAAAAATAATTCTTTCCATCAATGAAGTATATAAAAAGAATAAAGACAAAAAATTGATGGATATAATGAAACGCATAACTATTATTAAACAGAAAGTAGAGAAAAGATTAAAAGGAAGATTATGAAAAAAATAATAGTAGTTGGCGGAAGTAATGGTATTGGTAAGGCGATAGTTGAAAGCTTAAAGAATACTCATCAAATAATAAATATTAGTAGAACAGAGCCAGATAAACACGATAATGTAAAACATTTTTCTTGTGATGTTTTAAAAGATGATTTACCTGTTATAAATGAAGCAGATGGTTTGGTATATTGCCCAGGAAGTATCAATTTAAAATCATTTAAGAGGTTAAAAATAGATGATTTTAAAAACGATTTTGATATAAATGTTTTAGGAGCTATTAAAGTATTAAAAAATTACGAAAATATATTAACAACAAATAAAGGAAGTGTTGTGCTATTTAGCTCAGTAGCCTCTATTTTAGGAATGCCATTTCACGCAAGTATAGCTGCAAGTAAATCCGCCATAGAAGGACTTACTAAATCATTGGCAGCAGAGTATGCAACAGAAATTAGGTTTAATGCCATTGCGCCCACAGTAACCAATACACCTTTAGCAGGAAGGTTACTTAGAAATGAAAAGCAACAAGATAGTATGCGAAATAGACATCCGCTTAAAAAATATTTAGAACCTACTGAAGTTGCAGATTTAGCAACTTATTTGTTATCTGATAAATCATCAGCAATTACAGGGCAGGTAATTCCTATAGATGCAGGAATTATAAGTGTTAAAATTTAAAACATACATTTATGAAATGGCTATTAATAATACCTATCCTATTTATGTATCATGAAATTATAATTTTTGATAAAAAAAGCAATAATAAACAATGGTACATAACCAACGATACTGTTATGGGTGGAGTATCAAACTCCTCTGTATATGTTAATGAAAAAGGAAATTTAGTTTTCTCAGGATCAGTTTCTACAGATAATAACGGTGGTTTTGCTATGACTCGTTTGCCAGTAGATATTGATTTTGATTCTGAAAAAACCAAAGTAATTTTAAAGATTAAGGGTGATGGAAAAAAATACCAACTGCGATTAAAATCAAAAACAAATCAACGTTATTGGTATGTTCAATCATTTCAAGCTTCTAATAAAACTGAAAGTATTGAATTAAATTTAAATGATTTTTATCCTTCTTTTAGAGGGTACAAATTAAATAAGAAAAACTTTTCAGCCAATACAATAAAAG
>CAZCHR010000202.1:0-2986 GCA_964498665.1 uncultured Tenacibaculum sp.
TGTCTTTTTTACTACTATATTTTATCTAAATATTAATCGAACTCAGGTTATAAGCGATTGATGTAGCTGTTTGGTAGACTTCATTTTTGATTTCTTGTACTAAAGACGATACTTTTTATGTTGCGTTGCATTTTGATGAATATTTATTTTTAAATTTACGTTATTATTTCGTTTTCACTTTACATGACCGATAAAAACAAATCTGCTCTTACCGAAAAAGATGGTATTTCTCAACCAGAAACTACCAGTAAATCATCAGCAAAAAAGATTATACTTAATCGAAAAAAAAAAACTACAACCAAAGAATTTGTTAATCAGATATTAGATGGTAACATTCCGTTTCTAAGTAGAGCTATTACTTTGGTTGAAAGCACAAATAAAAAACACCAACAACAAGCCAATGAAATTTTAGAAGCTTGTTTACCATACGCTAATAAATCGATTCGAATTGGTATTACCGGTGTTCCTGGTGTTGGTAAAAGTACATTTATCGAATCTTTCGGAAAACATCTAACTTCTTTAGGTAAAAAAGTAGCTGTATTAGCTGTAGATCCAAGTAGCTCTGTAAACAAAGGAAGTATCTTAGGTGATAAAACGCGTATGGAAGAATTAGTAACTGATAAAAATGCTTTTATTCGTCCTTCCCCTTCGGGAACTTCGTTAGGTGGCGTTGCGCAAAAAACTCGAGAATCCATAATTTTATGTGAAGCTGCAGGGTTTGATACTATTGTTATTGAAACCGTTGGTGTTGGGCAATCAGAAACCGCTGTTCACTCTATGACTGATTTTTTCCTCCTTTTAAAATTAGCTGGTGCTGGAGATGAATTGCAAGGCATAAAACGTGGAATTATTGAAATGGCAGATGCCATCGTAATTAATAAAGCTGATAGCGGTAATGAGAAAAACGCAAAAATTGCTAAAGTTGAATTTAATCGAGCATTACATTTATATCCACCAAAAGACAGTGGATGGCAACCTAAAGTTCTATTAGCTAGTGCACTTCATCATAAAGGAGTTGATGATGTTTATAAAATGATTGATGAATATATAGTCGCTGTCAAAAACACTAACTATTTTCAACATAAAAGAAATGAACAAAATAAGTATTGGTTATTAGAAACTATAAATCAGCAATTAAAAAATAACTTTTACAATAATTCTGATATCAAAAAGTTACTAAGCAATGAATTTTCTAAATTAGAAAACGGAAAAACGACTCCGTTTGCTGCTGCAAATAGACTTTTAAAAAATAATTAACTATGGAAACTAACAACACATTAACCTGGGATGAATTTACTAAAGTAGAAATGCGAATTGGAACCATTATTTCTGCTGAAACATTTAAAGAAGTAAAAAATCCTGCTTATAAAATGCAAATTGATTTTGGCGAATACGGAATAAAAAAAACCTCTGCTCAAATAACCAAACTATATACTCCTGAAGAATTAATAGGAAATCAAATAGTTGCTGTTATAAACTTTCCTAAAAAACAAATTGCTACTATGATGAGTGAGTGTTTAGTTATGGGGGGTATAGGAGATAACAAAGAAGTAACACTAATTTCTCCTGAACGAAAAATTAAAAACGGAACTAGAATTGGCTAGAAATTTAGTTTCTACTACCTTTCGCTAACATTGAATATAAATCATTAAAACGGATTCATATTCCTAAACTAGTTGTGGTTCATATTTCGCTTATTTACAAGCGGAATTTAATAACTAAAAATTGCAGTTTGTTAATAACAAGAAACAAAAATTAATCTTTAAATTTATCAGGTATGAAAAACAGAAAAAACAAGCTAAATAATTACTTAAAACTCGGAATTTTACTCTTCGGAATTTCTTTATTCCTATGGAGTTGTGAAAAAGACTTTGATTCTAATTTAGAAAATATTAATTCAGAACATCAACATCCTACTTCTGAATTCAATATTGAAAATCTATCCCTTGAGGAAATTTCTAACGATATTGTATTTAAAGATTTTCAACAAAAAATAAACATCTCTAAAATTCAAGATAAAAACACTATTTTTCAAAAAGCTAAAATTTCTTTAAAAACACACAATACTTTTAATAGAAATACAGAACATCCTATTATTTTTACTGACAAGGTTAAGAAAATTCAAAAAGGAGATTACACCTCTTATACCTTTAAATTAATTTTCCCTAGTTATAATAACTCTAATGAGTTTTATAATCTTGTACTTCAGGAAAATAATGGAGAACAAGAAATATTTACGTTTAAATATTACACATCTCAACAAAATAAAAATACGAAGAATAAATCTTTGTTAACTAATTACACAATGTCTAGAGGATTATGCTATCCTGATCAACATGCTTGTAATGGAGGTAATGATAATAATAGTGGAGGAGGAAGTAACACTAGCGGTATAACTTGTACAGAGTTTATTGTTCTTGTTTCTGTTCCTTGTACTGGACAAGGAAATCATGAGGTAGGACAAACCTGTTTATGTGGTACTTTTTCTAATGGTGGATATGTTAGTTGTAACAGAGCTTATTTACGTGAAGAAAAAAGACTTGATTGCATTTCTAATACAACAGGAGAACCTGTCGATTACTCTGATTATACAACAGGAGGCAGTTTTGGTGGTGGATTTAATAACAATAACTCTTCAACTCTAACATAATTACTACGCCAATAAAAGAAGTACTACCTGAAGGTGCTATAGAGTCTATTGCACAATGTGTTGGAGCAAATGACACTAACGGATATTTAACGTGGTTGAATAACCAACAAACTTCAAATACTACTAACAATTTAGATATTTGGAATTATATAGCACAAGAAACTTGCGATGAAACTAGAGACGTTATTACAGATAGTATTGATGAAGACATTGCAAACTCTAACGAAACTTTTGAAGAAATTTTTAGACGTAAAAGAGAATGTAAGAAAATTAAGAAGCTATTTGGAGTTGCTACATTAGCATGGACAGTCAGTTAAGCTTAAAAGTTATAATTTA
>CAZCHR010000203.1:0-2969 GCA_964498665.1 uncultured Tenacibaculum sp.
AAAACATTTATTTACACTTGCCAATGAGCATAAAGCTTTTTCATCTGGGAATCATAAAATTATAGTAAATTATAAAGGCTGGAAAATTTGCCCTTTAATTTGTTATGATTTGCGTTTCCCTATTTGGGCTAGAAACACTGAAAACTACGACTTATTATTATATGTTGCTAGTTGGCCTAAACTTAGAATTGAAGCTTGGGACACTTTATTAAAAGCTCGTGCTATAGAAAACATGAGCTATACTATTGGCGTAAATAGAGTTGGAACTGATGCAAACGGATATGAATATAGTGGAAACTCTGCTTGCTATGATTCTTTAGGAAACTGTTTAGCAAAAAATGACTTGGGATCTGAAGAAGTTATTATTGTTCATCTTGACAAAGAAAGTCAAAATAAAACTCGTAATAAATTTCGTTTTTTAGAAGATAGAGATCTTTTTAAACTCCAATAAAAAAGAGCCTTTTAAAAGGCTCTTTTTTATATTATGCTGGAATCATCCATTTAAAATTAAATTTAGTATCAGGAACTACTATTCGTTCAGTAATTCGATACATTCTATCTGGTAATTTCATTAAATAATCTCTTGCTTTTTCAGCTTCTGGAGTTAAACCGGTAATATTATCTATTTCCCAAGCTGTATTTAATTTTTTTAAGATATCTACATAATCAAAACCTGTATAAACACCTATTCTTTGAGCTACTGTAGAAAAATCATCAAACAAGTTCCCTTTTTCACCAAAAGAATCTCTTAAATGCATTGCAGGCATCACAATTTTATGTTTCATCATATGTTGAAAAGCCAACATCATTTCGCTAGGATCAATTTTAAAAATTTCTCTTACAAAGTCGGTATAAGCAATATGATGACGCATTTCGTCTCCTGCTATAATTTTAGACATTTTTGCTAATGCTTTATGTCCTTTTTTCTTAGCAATTTTAGCTACATTATTATGAGAAATATAAGTTGCTAGTTCTTGAAAACTTGTGTAAATAAAGTTTTTATAAGGGTCGGTTGCTGTACCAATATCAAAACCATCAGCAATTAAGTGTTGTGTAGATATTTCTACCTCACGCATATTTACTCTTCCTGATAAGTATAAATATTTATTTAACACATCTCCATGACGGTTTTCTTCCGCTGTCCAAGCACGTATCCATTTTGCCCAACCATTATCTGGTTGCTGCGATACTCCATCTAAATCTAATAACCAAGATTCGTATGTTGGTAAAGCTTCTTCTGTTATTGTATCTCCAACTAAAACTACCCAAAAATCATCATCAAGCTCTTTTGAAAGCTCTTGAATTTCTTTTACTTCTTCTATAAAAGTATCTTTTTGTGAGTTTGGTAAAAAATCAGTTGGTTGCCAAATTTTTTCGGCAGGTATTAAGAATTTGTCTACAAAACTGTCAATATTTTTTTCCAGCGTTTGCATTACTTCCTTTCGGATGTTTTGTAATGACATATTATATTTATTTTATTGTTGTTTGTTTTGTTTCTATATGATAGACTCTTTAATTGTTGTTTCAACTTTATCTATCAATTCATTAAACGGTAAACTATCAATTTTTATTGGTTGATGAGTTTTAATTTTTATAGGACTTCCCAATCCTAACGGAAACTTACCGTATTTAAATACTTTCCAAGAGTTATTAATTGTTAATGGAACAATATACGCTTCTTTATTGTACTTAGTTATCATTTTTAAGCCATTTACTGAAAACGACTTAGGTTTTCCTGTTCTACTTCTTGTTCCTTCCGGAAAAATAGCTGCAGACCATTTATTTTTATTAATTGTTTTTGCAAATCTACCTAATTCACCTAAGGCTTGTTTTGGGTCTTTTCTATCTATTAAAGCTGCTCCACCGTGTCTTAAATTAAAAGATATGCTTGGTATTCCTTTTCCTAATTCTTTTTTTGAAACAAACTTTGGAAAATGCTTTCTAAAATGCCAAATAATTGGTGGTATATCAAAAGTACTTTGGTGATTTGAAACAAATATTAATGTTGTGTTTTCTGGTAAACTATGTTTGTTTTCTACTTTAACTCTAATTCCTAAAATTAATAATGATTGTATTAAAAACCAATTCATTATATCTACTACATTTTGATGTCCATTTTGACCAAAAAGTTTTAACCCAATCCATTGTATTGGTTGAAATATTACAAGTAAAGAAAAAAATACAATTGCAAAGATTGATGATAGGAAATAGCTTAATAATTTCATTTTTTTATTTTAATAGTGAACAAAAATAAAAAATCCCGCGAAAGCGGGACTATATATTTATTTTAAAACCAATTGTTCCAAGGAATTCTTGATAAAATTAATAACAATGCTACACCATAAAAAATTACGAAAGTTTTAAATTTAGCTTCACTTTTAACTTGTTTCTTATGTTTAGACCATCCAATAGTAATAAGTGCTATTGCTATTATCATCATTAATGGATGTTCTAAAGCTAATAACCTAACAGGCGCATCTTTCATATCTCCTAATCCTTTTTGGAAACCTCCTACGAAGTAAACCAAAATTCCTACCAAAAATTGAATATGCGTTGTTATCAATGAAAATAACCCTAAACGAAATTCTTTATGTGTAAATTCTTTTTTTTGTACTAAACCTACAATAGCATTTACAACTGTGTAAATTAAAACAGCTAATACTATAAATGCCCAATATGAATGTAATGTCTTTATCATGATTTGTTAGTTTTTGTTGGTTACAAACTTACTGAATTTTATGCATAAAAAAACCACCTCGTATGAGGTGGTTTTTTATAAAGTTTATAAGGTTAAAATTTATAAGTAACTCCAAAATTCCAAGTTCTACCAAAACCAAAATAAACAGAGTTTCCTGTATCAACACCTCTATAATTTACACCCGTAGCTCCTCTATCTCCTGCTCTCAAATTACTTCTTACCTGAGTTCGATTAATAAAAAGAGAGTTGATTAGTTTTAATCGTTTGATAT
>CAZCHR010000204.1:0-2954 GCA_964498665.1 uncultured Tenacibaculum sp.
TACGGATAATGTAATTAATTTTTTTCAAGATTATGATCTTATTGTAGATGGAACGGATAATTTTCCGACTCGATATTTAATAAATGATGCTTGTATTATTGCTAATAAGCCTTTGGTTTTTGGTTCTATTTTTAAATTTCAAGGTCAAGTAGCTGTTTTTAATTATAATGAAAGCGGAACTTATCGTTGTTTGTATCCAAGTCCGCCAGAACCTAATTCGGTACCAAATTGTTCTGATATTGGAGTTTTAGGTGTATTGCCAGGTATTGTTGGTTCTTTGCAAGCAAATGAGGTTATAAAGCTTATAACAGGTGTTGGTAAGCCTTTGGTTAATTCGTTATTGTATATTGATGCTTTAACACTACAGCAACAAATATTAAATTTTTCTGTTAATCCAGATATAAATATAACCTCGCTAGAAGATGATTATGATTTCTTTTGTGGGGTATCAAATACATTGAATATGAAACGTATTTCTGCGGAAGCATTTTTAGCTAATAAAAGTGATTATAATATTTTAGATGTAAGAACTCAACAAGAATTCGATGAGTTTAATATGGGTGGTTTTCATATTCCTTTAGATGAACTTGATGAGCGTATGGGAGAATTGCCAAATTCTAAACCAATGATTGTTGCTTGTGCATCGGGAATACGAAGTGAAAAAGCAATAGAGTTGTTGCTAGATAATCATTTTCCTAAATACTTATATAACTTAGAAGGTGGATATTCTTCTTTATAATAAATTAAAAACATGCTTATATTAATTACCCCAGAGAATGATATTCCTAATGAAATAGAAATATTAAACTCATTATTTAAACTAGGTTTAGAAGTTTTACATTTAAGAAAGCCTAATAAAAACTACGCACAGCATATGGCGTATTTAAGTGGTGTAGAAGAGGCTTATCATAGTAGAATTGTGCTGCATAATGAATACGATTTAGCAGAAGATTTTATGTTAAAGGGTATTCATATAGAAGAAGCTCCAAGACGTGCCTTAGGAGAAGATTTTGGGTTGTTTGTTACTCGATTTACAACACAAGGGTATGATGTTAGTACTTCTTTTCATAGTGTAGAGGAAATGTTACTTTATAAAACGGCTCCAGTTATTTATACACTTATTAGCCCAGTGTTTTCAGCAATATCAAAACCAGGAATGGAAGGGGTTGGTCATAATGTTCAAAATATACCTTTAACTGTTTTGGGTATGGGAGGTATAAATAAAGAGACTATTAAACCAGCTAAAGAATTAGGGTATTCTGGTGTTGGAGTGTTAGGAGGAATTTGGAATGATGAAGATCCCGTAAATGCTTTTAAAGAGATTAAAAAAGAAACGGATAGTGTTTTTAAATAGTTGATCTTTCTTTTAATAGTAATTTTATAATAAAAAAGAGCCTGTTAGTTTAAACTAACAGGCTCTTTTTTATATGTTCTAACTTTTATTAGATACCTAAAGCTTGACCACCACCAATTTGGATAGTTTCAGCAGTAATAAAAGCAGCGTTTTCGCTAGCTAAGAAAGAAACAACTCCAGAAACATCTTCTGGCTGACCTAATCTACCTAACATAATGTTGTTAGCCCAAGATTTGAATACTTCTGGCTTAGTAGATTTGATTTGCTTATGGAAATCAGTATCGATTGTACCAGGAGATACAGCGTTTACTCTAATTCCGTACTCAGCTAAATCTTTAGCTAAAGCTCTTGTTAATGTATGTACAGCTCCTTTAGAAGTACCGTAGATACCAGCACCTGGTCCACCAGCATTCCAACCTGCGTTAGAAGTATAGTTTACGATAGATGGGTTATCACTTTTCTTTAAGAAAGGAATAGCAGCTCTTGAAGCAAAAAATGCAGAATCAAGGTTTAATGCCATTACGAATCTGTAAAATTCAGTAGTCATTTCTTCAAAACGTTGGCGACCACCTAAACCACCAGCATTGTTTACTAATACGTCAATCTGACCGTATTTTTCACCAATTTTAGTAATGTTTGCAGTTACTTCTTCTTCTTTAGTTACGTCAAAACCGTAGTACTCAGCAGTAATTCCTTCTGCAGCAAGTTCTTCAACTCTTTTAGCACCCATATCATCTTCAATACCGTTTAAAACAACAGTAAATCCGTCTTGTCCTAATCTTTTTGCTACAGCAAAACCAATTCCACCAGTTGCACCAGTGATTACAGCTACTTTACTCATTATAATTATATTTAATTTATTAAAATCCTTGTTTAATTTTACATTAAAAATGTAACTGGTCAAAAGTACTCGATTTTTGTTCAAAAATCAAAAACATTTGTTCCTATAATATGTTTTTTGATATTATTTAATATTCACTTTAAAAATTTAACAATTGTGTAAAATTTATAGATCTATAGAATAAAAAATAGTACCTATTCTATTGACTTTTTTAGAAAGTAATAGTTAAGATTCCGTTTGACCTTACAGCTCTGTATTGTCTCATTGGACTATTGTTTTCATTGGCGTCTTCGCCTTCTTCAAAAATTCTTTGTCCTGCTATATTGTAAATTCTTGTTTCTCCATCACAATCATAAACAAATTGGCCATTTGTTAATGAGGTTGGAGTGTCGCAAATATTAAAAGGATCATTTGGCTCAGCAAGTTCTAAAGCGGTAAAAAAGTCAGTACCGTTATTAAAAATATAAACCCCTTCAATAAAATCAATGTTATCAATTATAAATTCATCATTACCAGTAAAATTTATTAAATCAGCAAATCTAGTACCACTTAGAGTAACATTTATTGATTTATCAATTAAGCTAGTATCGTCTTCGCTTGTGCTGTCACTTTCGCAACTGGAAAATAAAAAAACAGATAAGCTTAGTATTAAATAGAAGTTTTTCATTTTTTTTTAAAGTTTTATAAGTGTGCAAATTTAAAGAAATAAGCATTAAACATTTTTTGTATATTTGTTTCTGTTCAAATATCCCATTCTAA
>CAZCHR010000205.1:0-2835 GCA_964498665.1 uncultured Tenacibaculum sp.
GTGTATATAAAGGATCTACAACAAAAATATTTTTAAAAGAAACCTTATAGTTTAAAGGCCAAAATAACTGTGTTCCCCAAGTAGTAAAAGCATCTAAGATAGGGTGTGTAAACAAACCCCAAAACATTAGTAAAGACCAATCTTTCCAAGTAGCTTCTTGTTTTTTGTATAATTTAGATAGTAACCAACCAAAAATAGGAGCGGTTAAAAGGCAAAATAAAATGGAATGAGAAAATCCTCTGTGAATTTCATTAGCAGTAACAATATTGTCAGTAAATAATTTAGTAAAAACATCTAAATCAGGAATAGTACCTGCAATTGCACCCCATAATAAAGCTTTATTTCCAACTTTTTTACCTAGAGAGGCTTCGCCTACAGCGGCACCAAGAACAATTTGTGTTAACGAATCCATATTAGCTAATTGTTATTCTTTTTTAAAGGGATTTCTAGTTTCGTATGTGTTTGGTGTTATGGAATCGGCTATTGGTTTTAATAAAGTGTTTGAAACCGAATTGCGATGTCTAACGTATAATTTCATGTTTACGGGTTCTGCACCAACACAACTTTTAATTATTTCGGCAGTACGCCCTAAATGGAGCTCAGTAACTTTGTTTTCTATTGCTATAGCTACATAATCATATAATATACGCTGATATATATTGTGTGTTTTTTTATAATTATAGTTAAAGCCAATATGAAAAGATTCTACGGTACTATCTTGAATAAAACAGGTAGAGAATCCAATAAGTTCTTCTTTTAAAAAATATGCTTTAAAAATAAACTTTTCTTTAAGAGAAGCTTTTAGTTCTATTAATAGTGGAACGTTTATTTGGACTAATTTAAAGTACGCATTGTCAATAACCGATGTGTAGAGCTCGTTTATTTTTTGTTTAAAATTGTTAATGTCATTTTCATTGAAATTTTTAACAATAAGAGCCTCTGAATTACTTAATACTTTTTTAGTACGAGTTCTATATTTAGTTCGCATACTGGAAAGGTAAGTGTCAAATGTATTCCATTCTGGTTGTATTTGCACTACCATATTAACATCGATAAGTATATCTCTAAACCCTTCTTTTTTTATAGAATCGGTGTCTGTAAATGATTTTGGCCAAAATTCTTTTATTAGAATAAAAGATGGTTTTTTAGAGTTTTCAACCTTTTTAGTATTGCGTAAAGCGCTAGCTAAACATTTGTAGGCTTCGCTTGGGGTTATTTGGTTTTTGTTAAAGATAAAACCATGTTCTCCGCATGAGAATAAGTTACCACAAACTAAAACGGTGACATCAATATTTTTTAAAAGAACATTTTTTAAATTGTCGGTTAATGTGCAAGGAAGTTCTTGATTTTCTAATTCTTTAGTGTTTGTTGAAATCAATTGAGTAACCGCAAAACCAATAGGTTTTTCTTCATTAAAAAATACAATGTATTTAAACTTAATATCTTTACTAAGTGTGTTTTCAATACTTTTTAAATATTTAAAAGAAAAGAAAATGCGATTATCAATGTCAAATTCTTCCCAGTTTATACTTGGTATATCGGTAATACTATCGTAAAAACTATGACGTACTTGAGAGTGAGTACACTTTTTAATGATTCTTTCGAACATAAATAATTTCTAGTTTTTAATAAAAGTATATTTTAATCAAAATTATTAAAACAAAATAATGAAAGGTCTCAGTGTTTTGTTAAAATTAATGTGCTTCTAACCAATTATCACCAACCCCAATTTCAACATCTAAGGGTACGTCCATTTTATGAGCGTTTTCCATTTCGTGCTTAATTAGTTTTTTAATGTCGTCTAATTCGTCTTTAGGAACATCAAACACCAATTCATCATGTACTTGTAATAGCATTTTGGTTTTAAAACCTTCCGATTTTAGTTTGTTATGAATATTAATCATCGCAATCTTAATAATATCGGCAGCACTACCTTGTATAGGGGCATTTACTGCATTTCGTTCAGCAGCTCCGCGTACTATAGCATTTGCTGAATTTATATTTTTTAAATACCTACGACGGCTTAATACAGTTTGTACATAACCATTTTCACGAGCAAAATTTACTTGCTCTCCCATATAAGCTTTAAGCTTAGGATAAGTTTCGTAATATGCTTCAATCAGTTCTTTAGATTCGGAACGTGTTAAGTTAGTTTGATTGCTTAACCCAAAAGCAGAAACCCCGTACATAATACCAAAGTTTACAGTTTTTGCATGACTACGCTGTTCTCTAGTAACTTCACTTAAATCTACATTAAAAACTTTAGCAGCTGTAGCAGCATGAATATCTTCTCCATTTTGAAATGCTTCCATCATTGCTGTTTCATTACTTAAAGCAGCAATAATTCGTAATTCTATTTGCGAATAATCGGCAGCAACTAATACATGATTCTCATCTCTAGGTACAAAAGCCTTTCGCACTTGACGACCACGTTCTGTTCTAATAGGAATATTCTGTAAGTTCGGGTTGTTAGAACTTAAACGACCGGTTGCAGCAACAGTTTGTATGTATTGAGTGTGTACTCTTTTAGTTTCTTCATTTACCTGAGTTGGTAAAGCATCAATATAAGTACTCTTTAATTTAGCTAAACCACGATACATTAAAATATCTTCAACAATTTTATGTTCTTTAGCTAGGTTCGAAAGTACATCTTCGGCAGTAGAATACTGACCAGTTTTTGTTTTCTTTGGTTTGTCCACCAATTTCATGTTTTCAAACAAAACAATTCCCATTTGCTTAGGAGAACCAATGTTGAAAGTTTCACCAGCTTGCTCGTAAATGCTTTCTTCTAATTTAGTAATATCACTATTTAATTCTTCCGAAAGACTATTAAGG
>CAZCHR010000206.1:0-2804 GCA_964498665.1 uncultured Tenacibaculum sp.
TTTGCGTAATCATTTCAGCACCACGTAAACCAATTTCTTCTTGTACAGAGTTTGTTACATATAAACCGAAAGGCAATTTTTTACCGTTTTCTTTTAATAAACGAGCTACTTCAGCAATCATAAACCCACCCATACGGTTATCTAAAGCACGACAAACAAATTTATCTCCGTTTAAAATATGAAACTCATCTGGATAAGTAATTACACAACCAACGTGAATTCCTAGTTTTTCAACTTCTTCTTTAGTTGCACAACCAGTATCAATAAAAATATTATCAGGTTTTGGCGCTTCTTCTTTAGCTCTATTACGTGTATGTATTGCTGGCCAACCAAAAACTCCTTTTACAATTCCATTTTTAGTATGGATATTTACAATTTTACTAGGTGCAATTTGATGATCACTACCTCCGTTACGAATCACATAGATTAATCCGTTATCTGAAATGTAGTTTACATACCACGAAATTTCATCAGCATGCCCTTCAATTACTACTTTATATTTAGCATGAGGATTGATAACTCCAACAGCAGAACCATAAGTGTCTGTAATAAACTCATCAACATATGGTTTTAAATAGTCCATCCATATTTTTTGTCCTTCCCATTCATACCCGGTAGGAGCAGCATTATTTAAATATTTTTCTAAAAAGTCAATAGACTTTTGATTTAAGATTGATTTATTTTCAGCCATAATATTTTATGTTAATTATTCTTCTTCCTCTTTTTTAGAATCTGGTCCCCAAAAACGTCTTTTTTCACGATATTCTTGTTCTTCTTTTATTTGCTCAGGTGTTAGTACTTTTAAAAATGATGGATGTTGCTCTATTGCGTATTCAATTTTTTCAACAATACTAGCTACTTCTTCATTTTCGTAATCGATTTCTAAAGGTTCTTTTATTACCATAGATTGTAATACATTACGTTTTTTAATCATCAATCCTTTCTTGTCAAAAGAACGTCTAAAACCATCAATAACAATGGGTACAACAATTGGTTTAAAAGTTTTTATAATGTGAGCGGTTCCTCTTCTAATAGGTTTAAAAGGAGTAGTTGTTCCTTGAGGAAAGGTAATTACCCAACCATCATCTAAAGCTTTTCCAATATTAGAAATGTCAGACATTTTTACTTGTCTTTTTACATCTTTACCAGAACTTCTCCATGTTCTTTCAACAGAAACAGAACCTACATATGCAAATATTTTTGGCAATAAGCCAGATCGCATCGTTTCTCCTGCGGCTACATAGTACATGTTTAGCTTTGGATTCCATAAATAACCAATATTTCTAATATTATCATCTCGTCCTTTTAAAGCAGCGTTAAATACATGAAACATGGACGCTACATCAGCGAAATAAGTTTGATGATTAGATATAAATAATACTTTTTCGTTAGGTAAGTTTCTTAAAACTTCCATTCCTTCAATTTGTAGATTATTAAACTTACGGTAACGACCGTGAGAAATAATTCCTAAGGTTTGAATAAGAAAACGTTTTATGAATAAAATATGTCCGAAAGGATTCCTTTTAAATAAAGGCATTTATTTGATGTTTTTATTAGTGTAAATGCTAAATTACGAAAGATATAGAAAAAATTAAGAGTTTAGTAAATCTTTAATTTCAGAAAGCATCATTGCTGTTGCTCCCCATACAATGTAATTGTTTAGTTTAAAGCATGGTACATCTACATTTTTCATATAAGAAGTTTCCATTTCTACGGAGCTTAAATTATCATCATTTAATAAATCACTTATCAAAACTTCTATAATAGTTGCTACTTCATTGTTTGGTTTAAAATTTGGTTTTTTATTTGTTACACCAATAAAAGGAGCTACTAAAAAATTACTTGGAGGGATGTAAGAGTCTGATATTTGACGAATTACTTTTATGTCATTTGAGTCGATACCAACTTCTTCAAAAGTTTCTCGTAAAGCTGTTTCTTGAAGATTTGAATCAGTTTGCTCTATTTTACCACCAGGAAAACTAATTTGTGCCGAATGTGTACCGTTATAACTAGCTCTCTCAGTAAGTAAAAAACGAGTTTGATTATTTTCGTCAGGATAAAATAAAGCTAGAACTGCTGCTTGTTTTGGGTTTTTACTTTGAATTAACTCTTGAGAGAATTGCATTCTTAATTTAGGAGCTAATTTAAATTGAGATGGTAATCCTCCTAAAGGTTTATTCTGTAGTTCTTCTATTTGATTTATAAAATCAGAAAAAATCATTTGGTTTTATTATTTTTAAGCAAACTTATTAATTTACAGAGTTAAAACTCATATAATTTGGCTTGAATTTTGATTTGCAATTAACAGAATTAATATTATATAAATGAATACAGAAAATAAATACCAAAAATTAGCTTTAAGTTTATTATTTGATGCTATTGGATATGTGTCATACATTATTCCTGGTTTAGGAGAACTTTTTGATGTTGTATGGGCACCAGCATCTGCTTACTTAATGACAAAGATGTATAAAGGAGATAAAGGGAAAATAGCAGCAGTTGTTACTTTTATTGAAGAAGCAATGCCAGGGTTAGATATTATACCAACCTTTACGTTAATGTGGTTATACACACATATTTTTAGTAGCTCTAAAGATATTAATAAAACAATAGAGGTTTAGATAATTGTATTTAAGAGTAAAAATAAAAAAAGGGAGTCAAATAATTATTTGACTCCCTTTTTTCTGACTAGAAATTATTTCTTAATAAACTTCTTTGTAAATGAACGTTGATTGTCATTTATTTCTAAAAACCTGAGTTCGATTAATAAAAAGTGAGTTGATTAGTTTTAATCGTTTGATATT
>CAZCHR010000207.1:0-2739 GCA_964498665.1 uncultured Tenacibaculum sp.
ATTTAAGAGTGATATCATAAAAAATAAAGAAGTGCGTTTCAATGAATATTTTTCGTACAAAGGCCTTTTTAGTGGTGGTGGGGAATATGTTTTTTTAAGAAGAGCTTTAACTAAAAAAGTGAACATAAAGCATATTAAAAAAATTATAGTATTTCATCCAACTGAATCGTCAGGTAAAGATATGAGTTCTAAAGAAAATATATATTCTAGAGCAGCAATGACTAATCATTATTATGGAAGCTTGTTGTCTTTTTTATGGGTTCTTAAATATGTTTTTTTCTTATTTCGAAATAAGTTTATTAATTTAAGTCAGGTTAATGAGAAGTTAAGTATTGGTTTTAAAGGAGTTTTTAAGTACAATGAGTTGCATAATAAAGGTTTAATCGAGCGTCAAAAATAATTTCAATGAATAAAATAAAAGACTGTGTATTAATTGAATTAGATAAAATAATAGATCCAAGAGGGGTTTTATCTGTAATTGAAAAAGATGTAATTCCTTTTGAATTTAAAAGAGTATATTATTTATACGATGTTCCTAGCGATGCGTATAGAGGAGGTCATGCGCATAAAGAATTGTATCAGTTTTTAATTCCTTTAAGTGGTAGTTTTGATGTTATAATTGATGATGGAAACAATAGAGTTAAACACTCATTAAATAAGCCTAATAAAGGCTTATTGATTACTCCAGGGATATGGAGAGAGCTAGAAAATTTTTCATCAGGTTCTGTTTGTTTAGTTTTAGCCTCAGATGTTTTTAAAGAAGAAGATTATATTAGAGAATACGAAGATTTTATTATTTCAAAAAAATAAATAAAAAAGCCGCTTGAAATTTCAAGCGGCTTTTTTATTTATTATAAATAATGGAAGAATCTTATAAGTGAATTACTTCATCATAAGCATCAGCTACAGCTTCCATTACCGCTTCACTCATTGTTGGGTGAGGGTGAATAGCTTTTAATATTTCGTGACCTGTAGTTTCTAATTTACGAGCAACAACAGCTTCAGCAACCATATCAGTAACTCCTGCACCAATCATATGGCAACCTAACCATTCTCCGTATTTAGCATCAAAGATTACTTTTACAAATCCTTCTGGTGTTCCTCCAGCCTGTGCTTTACCAGATGCTGTAAAAGGGAATTTACCAACTTTAATTTCGTAACCTTGCTCTTTAGCTTTAGCTTCTGTTAAACCAACACTTGCAATTTCAGGTGTTGCGTAAGTACAACCAGGAATATTTCCGTAGTCTACAGCTTCAGTGTGAGCTCCAGCTATTTTTTCAACACAAGTAATTCCTTCTGCAGAAGCAACGTGAGCTAGGGCAGGACCAGGAACAACATCTCCAATAGCATAAATACCTGGAATGTTAGTTTGGTACCATTCGTTTACTAAAATCTTATCACGATCTGTTGCAATACCTAATTCTTCAAGACCAATATTTTCAATGTTAGTTTTAATACCAACAGCAGAAAGTACTATATCAGCTTCTAAAGTTTCAATTCCTTTAGCAGTTTTTACTGTAGCAACAACACCTTTACCAGAAGTATCAACACTTTCTACAGCAGAGTTAGTCATTACTTTAATACCAGCTTTCTTGAAGCTTTTTTCCATTTGTTTAGATACATCAATATCTTCAACAGGAACAATATTTGGTAAAAACTCAACAATAGTTACTTCTGTACCCATTGAGTTGTAAAAATGTGCAAATTCAACACCAATAGCACCAGAACCAACCACGATCATTTTCTTTGGTTGTTTCTTTAATGACATTGCTTGGCGGTACCCAATTACTTTTTCACCATCTTGAGGTAAGTTTGGTAATTCACGAGAACGTGCACCAGTTGCAACAATTATATTTTTAGCAGAGTAGTCAGTAGCTACACCTTTATCATCCGTTACAGTAAGTGTTCCTGCAGCTTTTAATTTTCCAAAACCATTGATTACATCAATTTTGTTTTTCTTTAATAAAAACTGAACACCTTTACTCATTGTTCCAGCAACATTACGGCTACGTTTTACTACAGCTGAAAAATCTTTATCGAATTCAGAAACAGTTAAACCGTAATCACTAGCATGTTTTAAGTAATCAAAAACTTGAGCACTCTTTAATAATGCTTTAGTAGGAATACATCCCCAGTTAAGACAAACACCACCTAAATTTTCTTTTTCAACAATAGCAGTTTTTAAACCTAGTTGAGAAGCTCTAATAGCGGTAACATAACCTCCAGGACCACTTCCTAGAACAATAACATCATATGCACTCATATTGTATAATTTTAATTATTTGTTGGTTTGCAAATTACGCATTTATACTTAATTTAGAAAGAGTAAAAGCTCCTTATAAATATTTGCTTTGTGATGTATTAATATTAAAAACTATAGTATAGTAATGTTTTTTAATAGATAGGTCCATTTTGTTGTGATTACTATGTTTTTTTTCTTTTTTTTTAAAAGAATTGATAAAAAAAAGACCATTCTGTTTAGTAGAATGGTCTTTTAAATTTTATTAAGTTTTTCTAGAATTTAATCTAATAGAATAATTTCAGAATTATCCATTGTTTGTAATAAGCTAGATGCTTGTGCAGAAAAATTAGAAACATTGAATGCAGGAACAATAGCTATTCTAAAAGTTTGATTATCTGTAAAAGTACTACCTAGAGCATCAAAATCATTAGACTCTAATGTAATATCAAGGTCAAAAATATTTGTAGATTCATCAAAAATAAAGTTGAATCTAAATT
>CAZCHR010000208.1:0-2716 GCA_964498665.1 uncultured Tenacibaculum sp.
AATGCTTTTAACTCAGTAGCGTCTTTAGGGTCTAATTTATTAGCTAAAACTAAGCTTAACTGTTTTCTACGTAAAGCACCGTCGTAACGTTTTTTCTCTAATTCAGTTTCTGGTTCTATTTGAGCAATAGGTACTGGTTTACCAGTTTCATCAACCGCAACAAACGTATAAATACCTTCGTTTACTTTTGTTTTTTCACCTGATTGACGATCTTCTATCCAAACATCAACATATACCTCCATTGATGATTTAAAAGCACGTGAAACCTTTGCTTCTACCGTAACAACACTTCCAACAGGAACCGATTTTGTAAATGCAACATGATTTACAGATGCAGTAACTACAATTCTTCTTGAATGACGACGAGCTGAAATACTACAAGCTCTATCCATACGAGCTAATAATTCTCCTCCAAAAAGATTATCTAAATAGTTTGTTTCTCCTGGTAAAACAAGATCGGTAAGTACAGTTAATGATTCTTTAGGTGCTTTAGCTCTCATCAATTAAATTTTGATGCAAAGATATGTATAAACCTAAAAAATAAAAGGAATTAAAGGATGATTATTTAATCAATAACCAAGCGTCTTCGCTAACCGTTTCTTTAATTTGTTCTAAAGCTTTACGAGCCTCTTCTTTTGTATTATAAGATGTAAAACAAACTTGTGTTAATCCGAAATTATTTTTACCTACAATTTTGGCATCGTAACCTTGTTCTTGTAACTCTGCTAATTTTTTCTCAGCATTTTCAACTTCTTGAAAAGCACCAGCAATAATATGAAAGTTTTTACTTCCTTGTTTAGTTACATTTAAGTTAATTGTTGGTAAGGGATTATCAATAACAAAAGTTGCTGATTGTATTTTCTTTTGTACCGCTTCTTCTTGGTTAGCTAACAACTCTTTTTGTTGTTGATTTTGAATACTATTTAACCCAACATAAGCAAATCCAACTAAAACAGCAGCTACAGCAGCTCTTTTAAAGAATACAGGAATTGTATTTTCTTTCTCTTCAGTTACAATTGGTAATGGTTTTACTTCTCCTTTAAATCTTTTTACCTCAGCGCTTTCTACTTCACTTAAACCGTATGATTCTATTAAAAAATTACTTGATGCGTTCGGTTCAAATACAACTTGTTTTTCTTCGTTTAATGACAAAGTTCCAACAGATGCAACTTCAATAGATTTAGTTTCTATTTCTTTTCTCCATAAAGCAACATTTTTTGCAATAAAAACTGTAGCATCTTCAAAAGAAATATTTTTATTCGAAGCAATATAATTAGCTAATAAACCATCATTATGTTTTAAGTACGAATTAAAAGTAATTTGTTTTTTTGGTGGATAAAATGTTTGTGTAGTTTCATTCATTTTAGCCCCTATTTTATTGGTTACAAAACCTCCAAAATCAGGAACAATTACGCAATCGTATCTATATAATAAATCGTTAATGTAGTTAGCTAATGTCATAGACACAAATATAGCTTTTAATATGTTTTGTTCTAGTTTTCGAATTAAATTTTATTAACAGATTTTTGTATATTGAAAATCAAATCATTGCCTAATGAAATCAGAAAAACTCTTAGCAATTCTTAAACTTCAAGCTACAAAAAATGTAGGAGATATTATTGCTAAAAAGTTAATTGCTGCTACTGGTAATGTTGAACAAGTGTTTAAAGAATCTAAAAACACCTTGCATAAAATTAATGGAATTGGTGCTCATGTTACGAATCATTTATTTTCAACCGAAAATGAAAAAAGGGCAGAGGAGGAGTTAAATTATATTATCAAAGAAAATATCGCTTTTTCTTATTTTTTGAATGATGATTATCCTCAAAATTTAAAGCATTGTATTGATGCACCTATATTGTTTTTTAAAGACGGAAAAATCAATCTAAATAGTCAAAAAATTATCTCAATTGTTGGTACACGTAATATTACTTCTTACGGTCGTGATTTCTGTAATCAAATTATTGAAGATTTAAAAAATTATAATCCGATTATTGTAAGTGGATTTGCTTATGGAACAGATATTTGTGCACATAAAACAGCTATAAAAAACAACTTACAAACCATTGGGGTTTTAGCTCATGGTTTTAAAACTATATATCCAAAAACACATAAAAAATATATTAGTGATGTAAATAAAAATGGCGGATTTATAACCGAGTTTTGGCATAATGAACAACCATTAAGAGAGAATTTCTTAAAACGTAATCGTATTGTTGCTGGATTATCAAAAGCAACAATTATTATTGAATCTGCTAAAAAAGGAGGTTCCTTGGTTACAGCTGATATTGCTAACTCTTATAATCGAGATGTTTTTGCTTTACCCGGAAGAGCTAACGATATTTATAGCATAGGTTGTAATAATTTAATTAAAAACAATCAAGCACATTTATTATCTTCCGCTTACGACATAGTAAAAATGCTTAATTGGGACTTGTCGAAAACCTCAACACCTAAACAAAAAGAATTATTTATTAGTCTTACCAAAATTGAGCAAAAAATCTATGATTATCTACAAGAAAACGGTAAACAATTACTAGATGTTATTGCTCTTAATTGTGATATTCCTGTTTATAAATTATCAGCTATTTTAATTCAAATGGAGCTTAAAGGTGTAATAAAACCTTTACCTGGAAAGTTGTTTGAAATATAAATTAATTTAGTTAGTCATTTAATTTCCGTATATTATATTATTTAAACATTGAGACATGAAACA
>CAZCHR010000209.1:0-2654 GCA_964498665.1 uncultured Tenacibaculum sp.
TAAGAATATAGAAGATAAAAACTATAATTTAAAAGATATAAAAGAATTATGGGAAATAAAATACGTGTTTTTTAATCGTTTACCAGAACTTAATAATTTGTTGGAAGAAAAAATGATGTTTTTAGAACAAGAGTTTACAAAGCTTAAAAATAGATTATAATTGAAAGTATATCATAAATTCAATTTTTTTAAATACACTTATTGCGAATTTGAAATGCAAGAAATTGATTTTTTTAAAGAGAAATCATCGCATTTTCAAAGTAAATCTGGAAGTTATTACCATTATACAAAAGAAGGAGTTTTTAGATATTCCAATCATTGGGGGAGAGTAGCAAGTTGTAGATGGAAAATTAAAGGAATAGATATTTATAAAAATCAAGAATATTATGTTGGTTTTGCTAAATGGAACGATTTTTATCCTTTAAATAATAGTGATAAAGTATTTTATTTAGAAGTTGATTTTGTAGTAAAACAAGTAAAAATAAAACGATTGAAAAACGAAGAAAAAAGTAATAGCTTTTTAATGACCTCTGAATTTGTACATCAAAGACTTAAACAAATTCAAACATTATTTAAAGAATATAAATGGGCAACTTATTTTGATGAAGATATTGATGTATTAAGAAAAATACTAATCAATAAATTATTATCAACTAATAAAACATTACAAGTATTAAAGCAAGAATTGAAAAGAGAATTAGACTAAAAATCAGTAAATTTGTATATAGATTTTAACCATAATAAATCTAAATGAATATACCACAAACTAGTTTTCCTAGAATCGTAATTATTGGAGGAGGATTTGCAGGATTAGCAGCTGCTAAAGGATTAGAAAATCAAGAACTTCAAGTAGTTTTAATAGATAAACACAACTATCATACATTTCAACCATTATTATATCAGGTAGCAACAGGAGGTTTAGAACCCGATAGTATTGCTTTTCCATTAAGAAAGCGATTTAATGATGTTGAGAATTTTTATTTTCGTTTAGCTGAAGTTACTAATGTTAAAGCTGATAAAAATATAATCGAAACTACTATTGGTAATTTAGAATATGATGAACTTATTATAGCAACAGGATCAACTACAAATTTCTTTGGGAATACAAACATTGAAAATTACGCGATGGAAATGAAATCAGTTCCACAAGCGTTAAATATCCGTAGTTTAGTTTTAGAGAATTTTGAAGAAGCATTATTAGAAACCGATTTAGATAAACGTAGAGCTTTAATGAATTTTGTTATAGTTGGTGGTGGCCCAACAGGTGTTGAGTTAGCCGGAGCCTTAGCCGAAATGAAAAAAGGAATCCTACCTAAAGATTATCCGGATTTAGATATACGTCAAATGAAAATCAACTTGATTCAGAGTTCTGGAGAGTTATTAAAAGGAATGAGTAATAAAGCATCAGCAAAAGCTGAAGACTTTTTAATAAAACTTGGTGTTGATGTATGGAAAGATCTCCGTGTTTTAGATTATGATGGTGCAACTGTTACAACCAATGGTCACGATAATTTTAAAGCGGAAACAGTAATTTGGGCTGCTGGAGTAAAAGGAGAATCAATTCAAGGATTATCTGAAGAATGTTTGGTAGAAAGAGCTAATAGGTTTAAGGTTGATATTTACAATAAGCTAGTAGGATATAGTAATGTTTATGCTATAGGAGATGTAGCTTGTATGAAATCTGAAAAATACGCGTATGGACACCCAATGATGGCACAACCAGCAATACAGCAAGGGAAATTATTGGGTAAAAACATTGTAGCAAAATTAAAAGGAAAAAAATTAAAACCTTTTAAGTATAACGATAAAGGTTCTATGGCAACTGTAGGGCGTAATAAAGCTGTTGTAGATTTACCTAAATGGAAGTTTCAAGGAGTATTTGCTTGGTTTGTATGGATGTTTGTTCATTTATTCTCATTAATAGGATTTAGAAATAAGGTAATTGTATTTATGAACTGGATTTATAATTATATTAGATTCGATAGAGAAACACGACTAATAATTAGACCTTATAAAAAGAAAAATAAATATAGTTTTAAAGATTAGTTTATGAGTGTCACAAAAAATATAAAGTGCCCTAATTGTGGAGTTTTTAATACTAATAAAGAATACTGTGAGAATTGTAATACGTTAATTTCTTACGAAAAAAAAAGAGCTTTAAAAGAAGAAGAACATCAACAAGGTTTAATTAAAGAGGCTAAAGAAAAACTTAAAAATCCAAACTTAGCAGAGCGTTTAAAAAAACATCCTTTTTATTTATATAAAGCCATAGGTTGGGTTTTGTATTCTGCTTTTATGCTTGTAAGTGCAATAGGTGCTTTATTAGCATGGTTTATCGCAATGGTTGCAGCGGGGTAGTATGCTTAAGAGGTTAAATGTTTATTTTGTTTTTTCTGTACTTGTTGGAACAAGTATATATGTAATGCAAAAAAATAATTACATACTCCCTGATTTTGTTCAGTTTTATGTGAATGATTTTTTAATAATTCCAATTGTTTTAACAAGTAGTTTATACATTTTACAATGGAGTAGAGGAGATAAAAATTATTCTATTCCTTTTGATATTATTTTGTACGTGAGTTTTTTGTACAGCTTTTTATTTGAATATATTTTACCTCAATTCCATTTAAGATATACTGCTGATTTTATAGATG
>CAZCHR010000210.1:0-2589 GCA_964498665.1 uncultured Tenacibaculum sp.
ATGGCATACTAATTGTTTATTACTAATTGTTGTTAGTTTAGTTAGTTGTTTAATAGCGGTTAATTTTGTTTTGTAGATTAACCGCTATTTAATTCTAAGTATTAACCTTCTTTATTCAGAGTTTCTAGATACAATTGTAATTTTGATTTTTCCTCTTTACTCAAAACAGGTTCTTTTATATCTGTTAAAGATTTTAGTTTTTCATAAATAATCTTAGCCACTGCTAAACGTGCTTCTGGCTTTCTATCTGCAGGTATTATATACCATGGAGCATTAACAGTAGATGTTTTTTGTAATGCTGCTTCGTATGCATTTTGATAAGCATTCCATAATTTACGTTCTCGAAGATCTCCTGCTGAGAATTTCCAATTTTTCTCTTCTTTTTCTAACCTTCTAATCAATCGGTTTTTTTGTTCTTCTTTCGAAAGATTCAAAAAGAATTTAAATATTAAAGTTCCATTTTCAGAAATGGTTTTTTCAAAATTATTTATCTGTTCGTATCTCTGTTCCCAAAAGTCTCCTGTAATATCTTCAACTGAATTTATATTTGGTAAATTTTCTCCTAATATATATTCCGGATGCACTTTTGTTACTAATACATTTTCATAATGGGTTCTATTAAAAACACCAAACTCTCCTCTAGCTGGTAATGCTATATAATGCCTCCATAAATAATCATGATCAAGCTCTTGTTTTGTTGGTGTTTTAAAACTAGTAACCGTTACCCCTCTTGCATTAAAACCTTTAAAAACTTCACGAATTAAACTGTCTTTACCCGCAGTATCCATACCTTGTAAACAAATAAGAACACTATACTTTCCATGCGCATACATGGTATCTTGTATTTTACTTAATTCTTTACGAATTTCTTTTAATTCTTTTTCAAGTTCTTTTTCTGTAAAATTAGACTCATAATTAGTTATACTATCTTTAATTGAAAACTCTGAATCTGCTTTAATTTTTATCATCAATAAACTTTCTTTAAAATAAAAAAGGAGCATAAAATGATTACACCCCTATTAAATATATTATTATTTTGAAGCGAATAATTTTACATCTTTTTCGCTTATTGTTTGCTCTCCTAATATTAGTAGTCTCTCAATAACATTTCTTAACTCTCTAATATTACCTGTCCAATCATATTTTTGTAATAATTTAATTGCTTCAGGTGCAAACTTTTTTACCACACTACCTTGTGCTTTTGCTATTTTTTTAGCAAAATGCTCTATAAGCATTGGTATATCTTCTCTCCTATCATTTAATGCTGGTACTTTAATTAAAATAACTGCTAAACGATGGTATAAATCTTCTCTAAACTTTTTATCATCAATTTCTTGACACAAATTTTTATTAGTAGCAGCAACAACTCTTACATTAACCTTAATATCTTTATCACTACCAACACGTTGTACTTTACCTTCTTGTAAAGCTCTTAAAACTTTTGCTTGCGCAGAAAGACTCATGTCTCCTATTTCATCTAAAAAAATAGTACCTCCATTGGCTGCCTCAAATTTACCCGCCCTATCTTTATTTGCCGATGTAAAAGCTCCTTTAACATGACCAAATAATTCACTTTCAATCAATTCAGAAGGTATAGCTGCACAATTAACTTCTATAAAAGGTCCTTTAGAACGTTCACTCTTTTCATGTACCCAATGCGCTACTAACTCTTTACCGGTACCGTTTGGCCCTGTTACTAATACACGAGCATCGGTAGGAGCTACTTTGTCAATCATCTCTTTAATTTCAGTGATTGCCGATGATTCTCCAATCATTTCGTAATTTTTAGAAACCTTCTTTTTTAAACGCTTATTCTCAACAACTAATTCTTTTCGATCTAAAGCATTACGAACAGTGTTTAATAACCTATTAAGATCTGGCGGTTTTGATATATAATCAAAAGCTCCTAAACGCATAGTATTTACTGCAGTTTCTAAATCTCCATGACCAGAAATCATAATTGCTGGTATTTCAGGTTTGATTTTTTGAATAGCTTGTAACACTTCAACACCATCCATTTTTGGCATTTTAATATCACATAACACTAAATCGAAGTCTTCTTTTTTAATTTTATCTATTCCTATTAGACCATCTTCAGCTTCAAATACTTTATAAGTATCATTTTCTTCACCAAGAATTTTCACCAATACTCTTCGTATTGCTGCCTCATCTTCAATAACTAATATTCTAGACATAATATATTTGTATTTATTTAAGTATCCTTATTAAGCTTTAACCATATGAATGTCGCGCTGAGGAAAAGGAATACTTATATTATTTTTCTTAAATAAGTAATTTATTTCAAATCGTAATTCACTTTGAATAACTAGAGAACTAAAGCCATCTAAAATAGCATATTCAACTCTAAAAATTAAAGCACTGTCTCCAAAATCTTCAAAAAAAACATAAGGTTCTATTTTCTGTATAACATTAGTATTTGCCTTTACAGCATCTTTTAATAAGCTACTTACTAATTTAACATCACTACCATAAGCAACGCCTATAGTAATCGAATCTTTTGTTTGTTTATTATTTTGTGTCCAATTATATAAACTATTTGTTAAAAAATGATGATTAGGAATAATATAC
>CAZCHR010000211.1:0-2570 GCA_964498665.1 uncultured Tenacibaculum sp.
AATCTATCTTTTTTACTACTATATTTTATCTAAATATTAATCGAACTCAGGTTCTTAGATGAAGAAGGAAAAGTATGGAAAGCTCTTTGTGTAGTTTCATTATCTACCAAATTAAAATCAGGAAATATTACTGTATACAAAAAGGGTAGAGGTGTTGTTTATAAATATAATTTAGAAGGAGATTATTGGCAAACTCTTGAAGAAATGAAACTTACAGATAGGGAAAAAGAAGTAATACATTATTCAATAAGAGGGTATACAATTAAAGAAATAGCAGAAAAAATATTTGTATCACCAGATACTGTTAAATTTCATAGAAAAAAACTTTTTGAAAAATTAGATGTTGCCAATATAAGTGAAGCTATTAGGTATGTAACGAATAATAAATTAATATAAATTAATTACCGTTTTCTTCTAATCGAAGTTCTTTCCACTTGAAGCTCCCATGATTAACAATTGATTGAAAATCTTTATGGATTTGATTAATATACTCTGGGTCATTTTTATCTTGCTCAGTGGCAAGTTTTGTTTTTAATTCAAGTTCTTTTAAACGACCACGGGTTTCACCGTAAATAACCCACAATTCTTTGTGGTTATAAAACCCGTCCCAAGCAGCAAATATTGTACTTGACGCACTAAAAAACAGCGTTAATATTTTAATGACAGTTCTATATTCTTTAAAATCATCTCCTACAGCAACCAAAAAAGTAATTAAAGCGGATGAAATAGCAATACTTATATAAATTCTAAATGAATTTTTCTTGTTTCTTTTAGCTCGACAAGATGCAAATTCAATCATTTTTGAAATTTCTTGTTGTAAAATTTCAAATCGAGAAGGAGTATTCTTCATAGTTAGGTAATTCTAAATTCAAACTTATTTAAAAAAAGAAATACTACAAAATAAATAAACTACTTTAATTGCAAATTTTACAATCGTCTTTGTCTTGAACTTCACCTATTAATTTACCTTCATCATTTAAAACAAATCCACAACAATCCATAAACCCTTTAGCAATAAGTTTACGAGCACGTTGAATTTGCGATTTTGTAGTTGGTAAACTTTGGTTTAATTGGTTAGCAACTTCTTGTTGTTTTAATCCTTTGATATCTGATAAAAATAAAGGATCTCTGTATTTTTTAGGAAGACTTTGCAAGATTCCTTGTAAGCAATCTTTTTCTGTATGAGAATGTGATTCTATTTTTGTTTCCGTTTCAAAATTAGCTAACTCGAATGTTTTATTTGTGTTTTTAAAATAATCTATAATAGAGTTGCGTGCAATAGTGAAAATCCAAGGTTTTAGTTTTGTAAGATCTTTTAAGGTATGAAGTTTTGTATGAATTTTAATAAAAGTATCTTGTAATATGTCATCAGTAACAATGATATCTTTTACCTTACTTAAAATAAAAAATTTAAGGTCTCTCGAATATTGTTCCCAAACTTGATTTGTCGTCATTTTTTTTAAATAAAAACAGAAATTACTCTTTTTATAAATTTAAGAATAATTTCTGTTATAGTTAACAAATAGGTGTTTTAACAATTGCAATTATTACAAGAGCAGTTTTCACATGTACAATTTGCACAATTACCAGATTTACATCCACTACAATTACAAGTACATTGATTTTTATATTTCATAATATTTAATTTATTTATGTTTATAAAGTAGACTTAAGATAGTTTAAAAAGATGCATTTATTTTAAAAAATATTTTTTTAATTCTTCTCTAACAGGAATTGGTTTAATAGGAGATATGTTTACACCTCCTGTATTTCCTTTAGGAACCCAGATGTTTGTAAAGAAAACAGAAGCTATAATTCGAGTAATCTGCCCAAAAACTTCTTTAGCGTTTTTAGTTTTTAACCCGAAAGTAAACATTTTTACATGTGATAAAGTGTGACGGTATAAATGTTTTTGCCCTAAAATATGTGCATTTTCTAAATGATAAAAAGACACCTCAAAACGATTGTCTTTAAGTGTCTCTTTAGCTAATTGTAATTGATTGTAAAATTCTTCTTTGCGTTGTAGTTTAGTCATGATTTTTTATAAATAGACTAAAATTTAACGAAAAAGATGCAATTAATGAACTGTAATTAGTTTAATATCAAAAATTAAAACAGAACTACCAGGGATACCAGAGCGATCTTTGCTACCATAACCTAACTTAGAAGGGATTAATAAAATACCTTCTCCACCTTCTTTAAAGTAAGTAATTCCTTCTGTCCAACCTTTAATAACACCTTGTAAATTAAATTTAAGTCCATCAGAACGTTGATCAAAAACTTTTCCATCTAAAAAATAGCCTTTGTAGACAACAGTAACGTCAGAAGAAGAGGTAGGTTTTGTTCCTGAGCCTTCATTTTTTATTACATAATATAAACCTGAGTTACTTTTTTTAGCGGTTAAATTATTATCAGCAATATATTTAATAATATCAGCTTCATTTTCTGCATCATAATTAGGCTCATCATCAGAGCAAGAAAAGAAAGTGAAAATAAAAGAGAATAGAAATATTATTTTTTTCATTTTAATTGAATTTAAGCAGCGAATATAATAAAACTTAGTTCACTTT
>CAZCHR010000212.1:0-2340 GCA_964498665.1 uncultured Tenacibaculum sp.
ATTTAAAAATATAAAATTACTTCTATTATGGAGTATGTTTTATTAAATAAAATCAATAGAAATTGTACATTTTATTTGTTTTTTTATGAGAAAATATTTTTTTCTGGGATGATTATTCGTTTTAAGTAATAAAATGTGGGGTGGTTTGTTGAGTGAATTTAAAAGTGTTTGTTTTTTAATTTAGAACTTTAAACCATAAAATTATAAAATGTGTAAGTGTTAATAAAATAAAACGAATATCATTAATCTGTTATCAAATAAAGATATAGATTAAATTAGATAAAAAATCGTAAATTCGCATCCCAAGAAAAGATACAATGCTAGATAAATTACAGATAGTTAAACAACGTTTTGATGAGGTTTCTGACTTAATCATTCAACCAGATATTATTACAGATCAAAAACGTTATGTTCAATTAAATAAAGAATATAAAGATTTAGGTAAAGTTGTTAAAAAAGCAAATGAGTACCAAACTTTATTAAATACCATTGATGAGGCTAAAGAAATTATTGCCGATGGAAGCGATGCTGAAATGGTAGATATGGCAAAAATGGAAATGGATGAAGCTAAAAACAGGATCCCTGTTTTAGAAGATGAAATTAAGTTTTTGTTAATTCCTAAAGATCCTGAAGATGGTAAAAATGCTGTAGTTGAATTACGTGCAGGAACAGGTGGAGATGAAGCTAGTATTTTTGCAGGTGATTTATTTAGAATGTATACTAAGTATTGCGAAGGTAGAGGGTGGAAAGTTTCAACTGTAGATTATTCTGAAGGAACCAATGGTGGTTTTAAAGAAATTCAGTTTGAAGTTTCTGGTGATGATGTTTATGGGACTTTAAAGTTTGAAGCAGGTGTGCATCGTGTACAACGTGTACCTCAGACAGAAACACAAGGTCGTGTTCATACATCTGCTGCAACCTGTATGGTTTTTCCAGAAGCAGAAGAGTTTGATATTGAGATAAATCCAAAAGATGTACGTATTGATTTTTTCTGTTCTTCAGGACCAGGTGGACAATCTGTAAATACAACGTATTCAGCGGTGCGTTTAACACATATTCCGACAGGGTTAGTGGCGCAATGTCAAGATCAAAAATCACAGCATAAAAATAAAGAGAAAGCATTTAAAGTATTACGTTCTCGTTTATATGATTTAGAATTAGCAAAGAAGCAAGCAGAAGATGCCTTAAAGCGTGGGTCGATGGTAACATCAGGTGACCGTTCAGCAAAAATTAGAACATATAATTATCCGCAAGGTCGAGTAACAGATCATAGAATAGGATTAACTTTATACGATTTATCAAATATTGTAAATGGAGATATTCAAAAGATAATTGATGAATTAATGCTCGCAGAAAATACTTCTAAGCTAAAAGAGTTAGGAGAAACAATTTAAAATAAAAGCTCAATCAAATGTGATTGGGCTTTTTTATGGTTTTTCATTTCTCCTTAATAAATATTAACAGCGTATCGATTTTAATAATTAATTAGATAAACTTTAAAAAAGGTACATTTTAGGAGTAATTATCAATAGGTTTCTTTGTATTGTTTGTGATGATTTTATTATTCTATAAATTTAATTTTTTAATCTCTACAACTCCTTTTTCTAACAAGCATTTATATATTGTAAGTTGTGTTATTTAATAAATTAGTTAAAGTATTTCTTACTCTTTCCTTATAACCAATTATTACTTTAATTATAGTTGTATATACCAATAACGTTGTTATTTATAATATTAGAGTTTGTGAACAGAAAATTGAGTTTTTTGAGTGAAAAATAATACTTATAAACAAATGGGTATTTTGTTTTTTTGTAATAAATTTATATAATCTAAATTTCAATCAGATAATCAGAAATATATTTTCAATATGTCTCAAGTAACACAGTTTCATAATTTATTACACATTTGTATTTCGTTTATCGAAGCTGTGTTATTATTGGCTATTTATTACAATATTCGTAAGCGATTTAAATCCGTTTTAGAAGAAGGTAGCTCAATAAAAAGAGTCGATAGAGGTTTATTGTATTTAAGTTTCGGAATGTTGGTGTGGGTAATTTCTGGTATTTGGGGTTTTACTGCAAATTATTTGGCAACACAAAATACGGTTAGTTATCAAATAGGCGTTAACATTCTATCTACTGTAAATAATTTATTCTGGCTTTTAGCACTTTTTTACGTATATGATGCGCCAAAATTTATATACCGAAACGAGAAAAATGTAAAAATTATAGCAATTACAATTATTGCTGTAGCAACGATTACCATGTTACTTTCTCTTGTGGTAAGTAATGATGCTTTTTATGGCGTAAAACTAATTTCTGTACCAGATGTATTACTAAC
>CAZCHR010000213.1:0-2072 GCA_964498665.1 uncultured Tenacibaculum sp.
TTATAGAACATAGCAAAGGAGTTTATAAAAAAGGTCCATATCATACTAATAGTATTGAAGGTTTTTGGAGTCAATTAAAAAGAGGTATAATTGGCGTCTATCACAAAACTACTCCTAAACATCTACATAGATATTGTGATGAATTTGCATACCGTTACAACACTCGTCATCTAACAGATGGAGAACGGTTTAATCTATCATTAATAAACTCTGATGAACATATTATGTACAAGGAATTAATATCGTAAGATAGTTATATATACATATATAAAGAAAGACCTGTAGTAGCAGGTCTTTCTTGATAGCTTTAAATTTCTTTAAGCTGTTCGATGATTTTCAAGATAAGGTTGATAATCTTGAAAAATTTAATCATCGTATCTAAGTTTAACCTTGTCTTCCTTGAAGATTTAGGTTGCTGAGTTTCTTTGTCATCCGCTATGTATTAGCGGAATCGAAAATTTAATGTTAATAAAACGCTAAATTTTCAAAAACAAAAATCCAGCTCGAAAGAGCTGGATTTTATTAACTTGTACTAGTGGTACATCTATGTATATAAGTGTCTAAATATTTATTAGAAACCAAAACTCCCGAAAATTTTCGGGAGTTTCATTTAATATAAACTAAAATAATAAGTTTATTCTACTTTTAAAGAATATTGAGGAGTAGGATTTAGTGGGCAAAAATACACATACTCACCTTTTTTTAATGTTACTTTTTTAGAAGTAGACTTTGCATTGTTCTTTACTAAAGAAGTTACATAAGCATTTTTAATATGGTTTTCAGCCTCTACTTTTCCTTTAGGCGCTAATACGAAACCAACATCGTGACCTACAGCATTATTAGAAATTTCGAAAATATACGTTCCTTCTTTTAATGTTAGTGCTTTTTGAGTAAATTCTCCTTTAGTTTGCTCTAAAACTACTGTTTTTACTTCTTGTGCGTTTGCTTGAAAATTAATACTTAATACTAGTACTAAAATTGCGATAATACGTTTCATTTGATTGGGTTTTATAATTATAAATTTATTTAAGGGTTGAGTTTAGCTTTGTAGACTACAATTATTATTGTAGTTATGCCTCACATAATTACTACAAAAGCTAACTCAAGTTTTTTTATTATGCGTTTACAGTAAATTTACCTGCTTCTACACTTGGAAAATCAACTTCTGTGTTAGCAATATGATTTACATAGTTTGTTAATGTATTAGAAACTACATTTAAAACAATTTCTAAAATATCGCTATCATTATATCCAGCTACTTTTGCCGCTGCAATTTCATCAGAACTTATATTACCTCTATTTTTAGCAATACTTTGTGCTAATTTCAAACCTGCTTGTACTTTTTCGTCAGCAGCTAAACCTTGTCTATTTTGTTCAGTTTCTGCATCTGTTAAACCATTCATTTTTCCAATTGCTGTATGTGCAGATAAACAATAGTTACATTCGTTTTCTTCGGCAATTGCTAAAGCTAATTGCTCTCTAAATTTACTAGAAAAGTTTCCGCTTGCAGTTAATTCTCCTAAACTTAAATAAGTTTGTAATGTTGCCGGAGAATTACCAAATACTTTAATTAAATTTGGTATGAATCCTAATTTTTTCTGAACAGCATCAAATAATTCTTTTGATTTACCTGTTGTTGTCTCTGGGTTTAATGTTTTAATTCTTGTACTCATCTTTGTATGTTTTTTAAATTATTATTTTATTCCTTACAACTACATAATTCTCTTTCTGGATTTTGCTCGTCGTATGTTTAATACCCCCAACAATTAGGGCATTGATAATTTTCTTTCGTCCTCATAATTTTCTGTTTTAAATTAACCACGAAAACCATTGGTTAATAATTATGATACAAAGATGCGATGAGAACAAGGTTTTAAAAATGGACAAAGGTTCTTATATATTGGACAGTGTATTTTTTTAATGAAATTTATAAACCTATGTTAATTAGTTAATATGTAATAACTTATATATTTGTAGTGTAATTGTATTATACTTTTCCCCAAAAGTATATTTCCCTTAATAAATACCCCTTTCACTCGTAGCCCTTGTGTGTTGCGAGTTTTTTTATGCTT
>CAZCHR010000214.1:0-1921 GCA_964498665.1 uncultured Tenacibaculum sp.
AGACTCAGTGTTTAATATTAATGAAGAGTTTTTGTGTGCAATAAGATTGTTTTCTGAAGAAGGCATAAAGCTAGCGATAAATGTATATTCATCGTTCTTGTAATTTGGATAAGAACCAAAAACCTTATACTGTTCATCAATTACTTTAGTAATTTTATTAAAAAGCTTATCTGTTAATTTTTCACCACCAGTATGTTTGATTGCTAAATTAAGTTTAAATTTTTTATTACCAGCTTCTATTAATCTAGTTTTTGAAGTGAAATGAGCTATATAACTTGGGCTATCCATGAAATCTTGTAGGTTGTCAGCTTCATATGTGTCATTACCTAAGTTTCTTAATTGTGTTGCAATCTTCCAATTAAATTCAGGTCTTAAATTATATTTAATTTCTACAGGTCTACTTGACAATGTAGGAACATAAATAAATGCAGAAGGGTTATTTATTATGGTTTGCTCTTCTGAAATAAGAGAGAAGATACCATCAGCTTTATCACCGAATAATGTATAACTTACACGAATTTCTCCATCATGTTTTACAACCTCCCATTCGTTTAAAGAAATTTCATTAACTTTTAAATCTCTTCCTTTAGAACTTGTAATTTTTAAGTTATAAATGTTTTGTGCAAAATTAAATTCTCCGTAAGAATCTGGAGATTTTTTAGCCATTAAAAGGTTTACAGAACCGGGTTGTAAATTGCTAAATACAGCAGTAACTGTAGCTTCGTGATGGGCAGCATTTCTGAATGAAATCTCGTAATTATTTTTCACTTGTCCATAAGAACAAAGAGTTATAAACAAAAGAGTTAATAAGTTAAAACAATTCTTCATATACAAATAATTTATTTTTAGCAAAACTACATTATTAGAAAAAAAATACAAATAAATTAACGCATTACAATATGTAAGATTTCCCTTTCTATAAAAGTTTAATAAGTGCAAAAATAAGCTTTTTAACGTTTTTATTGGCTTTGTGTCATATTTTCTTAAAGAAAGTATATAATACACTTTTTTTATATTTAATTAGTGCCACTAAATCAACCTATTAATGAATTCAAAAACTGAAAATCTTCAAAATGCATTTCATATTGCAGAATCTTTAGCTAAAGATTTTTATAATAAAGAATATGGAGCAGCTCATTTACTAAAAGCTTTAATGCATAAAGATGCAGGTTTATCGGATTTACTTTTTACAGTAGATGCCGATACATTTTATATTGAAGAATGGTGTGAAGTCCGTTTAGAAGGATTACCTAAAGTAGCAAGCGTACCTCATAAAATTGAGGGTGATGATAGCATAAAAGCAGTTTTAAATGAAGCTGAAAATTTAATGTTAAAAATTGGAGGTAATTCAATTTCAGAAGCAGCTGTTTTAGTAGCAATATGTACACCTGGTGTCGGTTTTAGTTATGAGCAATTAAAATCATTGCCTATAAATGCAAATGAAATATTAGATAAAATAGCAACTAAATCACCTTTAAAGTCTGCAAAAAATACAGTTAATTCTGGTTCCGGTTTTGCAGGTGGAGATACTAGTATTTTAAATGAATATTGTATCAATAAAAAAGAAAAAGCTTCTGAAGGTAATTTGAAAAAAATATTTGGTCGTGATGGTGAACTTAAAATGATTATTGAAATTTTAGGTAGACATTCTAAGCCAAACGTTTTAGTTTTAGGAGAACCAGGTGTTGGTAAAACGGTATTATTAGATGGTTTTGTAGATGCAATTGTTAATGGTAATGTACCTGAAAATTTATCTAAGGCTGATATCTATGAAATTGATTTAGCAAGTTTAGTTTCTGGTGCTAGTTATAAAAGTGAAGTTGAAGATCGTTTAAAAAAGATTTTTACAGCTGTTAAGACATTAGAAAAACCAGTTATTTTAATTGATGATATTTCTAATATTACAGATAAAGAAAATGGT
>CAZCHR010000215.1:0-1874 GCA_964498665.1 uncultured Tenacibaculum sp.
CATTATATACTGAATATATTTATAACAATGATAATTGGAAAATAAATTCAGGTATTCGTTTAAATCACTTTTCTAAAATTAAAAAAACAGTAATTGAACCTAGATTATATTTAGAAAGAAAATTAACTCAAAGCTTAACCTTTAAAGCTTCTTTTGATGAGAAACACCAAACACTTAGTCAAATAATTGATTTTCAATCGTCAAGACTTGGTTTTGATTTAGAAAATCAAATATGGGCTCAAGTAAATGACGACAATATACCGCTTCAAAAAAGCTTTCAAATTTCTTATGGATTTATCTTTAACAAAAATAATTGGAAGATAGATATAGATCGTTACGTTAAAACTGTTAGCGGAATGACTTCTCAAACTTATGGTTACAATGATCAAACTACTGATTTTTCGAGAGGAAAAGGCTATATTTTTGGGATAGATGTTCTGATAACTAAAAAAATTGGTAATTATAGGACTTGGGTTAATTATTCACATACTAAAAATCGTTTTAAATTTACTGACTTAGAAAACAGTTTTTTTCCTGCTAATCATGATATCACAAATTACTTTTCTTGGTCACACGCATATAAATTAAATAATTACGAGTTTTCTATTGGCTGGAATTACAGAACAGGTAATCCATATACCAATATAAAAGAGTTTAGAATTAACCCTAACAATGGTTATCCATCTATTATTTTAGACACAGATAATATAAATGGAAAACGATTACCTGATTATCAAAGAATTAATACTTCTGCAACTTATTCATTTAATTTTTCAAAAAGATGGAAAGGAAAATTAGGTATTTCTATTTTAAATATTTTAAACAAGAAAAACTTATTAAACAGAACTTATAAATCTGTTCCAACTCTTAACTCTAGTAATCAACTTGTTTATCAATTAGAAGAAATAGATAGAGTATCTTTAGGAATTACTCCTAACTTAGTTTTTAGAGTTAGTTTCTAATTCTATATAATTAGAAACTAACTCCAAAAATTAAAAATGATTAATACACTTTTGAGTATGAAAAGTTACGATTCTTAATTTAAACTTATCATTTTAAATTAAATTTCACAAACTCTAACACCTCTTGTTTTACTTTTATTTTTTCTATCTGCGTAGCTGTTTTTCCTTCTGCTTTCTTAATAAAAGCATCAAAAAGATGACTCATATAAATAGGAGAATTATCATTCGTATAACTTACAGCATTATGACAACTAAAACAATTTGCTAAAGTTTTCACATTTACTTTATCTATATCATTTTTAAAAGTCTGAGTAAAAGTTTCCATTGTAACATTCGCACAATTTAAAGAACCTCTTGTATAAGAACCTAATGTACCATTACCTATAGTGTCGTTTAATTTTACTAATAATTTAGCTTGCTCTTTTTTTGTTAATCCATCTGTATCAATCCAAATAGAACCATTATAAAAGTAATTTTTCCAAACATCTTTTAAATTCTCTTTAACACAAGAATTTATATTTTGTATATTATCAAAATTAACAGGCTCATTTTGACTCGTTATCATAAAATCTCCGCCTTTATTTCTAGGAACACCGTACTTAAATAAATCGAAAACCTTATACTTCTCTTTCACTTGTTTAGTTATTGTATCCACTTTTATTGCATCAATTCCTTGGGTAGCTCCTTTTTTAAATAATAATTTATCAGCCAAAGTATTAGCTTTGTTTTGTTTCCAATCGTAATTAGGTGCTAAATCATCATGTTCAAAAGTTGCCCAAATAAATTCTGGATGATTCTCTACAACACCAACTACATGCATACCTAACAAGGCAACTTCTGTATTTTTATATGTAATACCATCTTTAGTAATTGCAGCTACTGTAGTAAAGTAATCTTTCTGTTTATCTTTTA